>CAZHUX010000019.1:0-31057 GCA_964535445.1 uncultured Galactobacillus sp.
TTCTAAATCAATCGCATGCTGTTGACTTTTAAAATGAATAAGTCTATAACAATAGTCCGTAGGAGGCATTATGGATACAGGGTTGAAAATCAAGATCCTCAGTGAACTGGTTTCAAAATATATCAATAACGGTATCCGTACGGACAAGATTGACATTACCTTCCAGCAGCTGAATGTTCTGCGATATCTGTTTGAGAATCCCGGTCATACAGCTTCTTTGAAAGAGATGGAAAGAAACTTCTCAACTGCTCAGGCGACTATGGCAGGATTAGTTGTAAGACTTGAGGAAAAAGGCCTTGTGAACACTTACCATCAGGAAGAAGACAAACGTATTAAAATGGTGCGTTTAAGTGATAAAGGACTGAAGGTGCTGATGGACTGCCGTCTGGTTAAGAAAGACGCAGAACAGAGAATTGTATCAGATCTGAAGCAAGATGAGATAGAAGAGCTGAACAGGCTTCTGGATATTATGTATGGTACGGTAAGCCGTCTTCTGACTGAGGATACTGAAGATTGAACGCATGCGTTTAAACGCAAAGAGAAAGGAGAAAAGTATGTTGAAAACATTACTGGCCCAGGTGAAGCAGTATAAAAAAGATTCTCTGCTTGCGCCATTATTTACTACTCTTGAATCGATTATGGAAATACTGCTGCCATTTATTACGGCACAGTTAATAGATAAAGGTATTTCCGCAGGAAACATGTCGGAAGTATGGAAGTATGGCATCATCATGATTATCATGGCTTTCATATCTCTGGGCTTTGGTATACTTGCCGGAAAATATGCGGCGACAGCTTCAACCGGCTTTGCGGCAAATTTACGTGAAGGCATGTATGAAAAGATACAGACATATTCCTTTTCAAATATAGACAAGTTCTCTACAGCTGGTCTGGTAACCCGTATGACAACCGATGTTACTAACCTGCAGAATGCGTATATGATGCTTGTGAGAATTGCCGTGAAGACACCGGTTATGATGATTACATCCGTTGTCATGGCATTGATTATCAGTCCACAGCTTTCCATGATATTCCTGGTGGCTGTTGTCGTGCTTGGAATAGCGTTGTTTTTTATTGTCAATGCGGCTACGAAAACCTTTAACAAGGTATTCAGCAGCTATGATGATCTGAATGCCTCTGTGGAAGAAAATGTCAGTGCCGCAAGAGTTGTCAAGGCTTATGTCAGAGAAGACTATGAAGATGAAAAGTTTGCCAAGGCTTCCGGAAATCTGAAGAAGCTGTTTATCAAGGCAGAATCTATTGTTACTCTGAATAACCCGATGATGATGCTCGTTGTCAATGTCACAATTATTCTTCTTTCCTGGTTTGGGGCTCACTTTGTTGTAGGAGGATCCTTAACAACAGGTGAATTAACATCCATGTTCTCATATGTCATGAATATCCTGATGTCCATGATGATGCTTTCCATGATCTTCGTCATGTTAACAATGTCAATTGCCAGTGCAAGAAGAATCTGTGCAGTGCTGAATGAAGTCCCGGATATTCAGAATCCTGAAAATCCGGTAAAGGATGTAAAAGATGGCCAGATAGACTTTGATCATGTCAACTTCTCTTATAAGAAAGGTTCAGGAGAAGATGTTCTTTCTGATATAGATCTGCATATCAAATCAGGTGAAACAATCGGTATCATGGGATCTACCGGTTCTGGTAAGTCAACGCTGGTCTCTCTGGTATCAAGACTGTATGACGTTACCGATGGTGATGTGAAAGTCGGCGGGGTTGATGTCAGAAAGTATGATCTGGAAACATTGAGAAATAATGTATCTGTAGTACTTCAGAACAATGTTCTTTTCTCCGGTACAATTTATGACAACCTGAGATGGGGCAATGAGAATGCAAGTGAAGATGAATGCAAAGAGGCATGCCGGCTGGCTTGTGCCGATGAGTTTATTGACCGCTTCCCGGATGGCTATAACACTGTGATTGAACAGGGTGGAACCAATGTCTCCGGTGGTCAGAAACAGAGATTATGTATTGCAAGAGCTCTTTTAAAGAAACCTAAGGTACTGATTCTTGATGATTCTACTTCGGCAGTTGATACGGCTACTGACGCCAAGATCAGAGAAGGCTTTAACCAGACAATTCCGGGCACAACCAAACTGATTATCTCCCAGCGTATTTCTACATTAAAGGACGCTGACAGAATTCTTGTATTAGATAATGGTAAAGTCAATGGTTTTGATACACCGGATCGTCTGTATGAAACAAATGAAATTTATCATGATATCTGTGATGCACAGACAAGCGGCAGCGGTGACTTTGATGCACCGCAGGCTGACTAGAAAGGAGGAGAAAGATAATGCAGGCTTCTAATCTTAAAAGAGGAAAATTTAATAAAGATGCTCTGAAAAGAACAATGTCTTATATTTTCAGGGATTACAAATGGCAGATGCTGCTGGTTGTAATCATGATCGTTGTTTCAGCTGTCGCATTAGTACAGGGTACTCTCTTCCAGCAGAAATTAATTGATGATTACATTCTGCCGATGATCGGGGATGCCAATCCTGACTGGTCAGGTTTAGCGGCAGCTTTAGGAAAACTTGCTGTGATTCTCCTTGTTGGCGGCGTGTTCTGTTCCTGGGCGTATAACCAGATCATGGTATTCATTGCCCAGGGAACAATGGATAAGTTAAGAAGAGAATTGTTTGATCATATGCAGACATTACCTGTTAAGTATTTTGATACACACAAACATGGCGATATCATGTCTGTCTATACCAATGATGTTGATACGATGAGACAGATGATCGGTCAGAGTATTCCTCAGGTAATCAACAGTTCCATAACAATTGTAGTAACATTTATTTCCATGGTCAGAATGAATCTGATTCTGACTGTCTTATCAGTAATCATGATTATCTTTACGTTAATGGGAACGGCTAAATCTGCCTCTGCATCCCGCCGCTACTTTGTCAAACAGCAGAAGGATCTTGGCCGGGAAAACGGTTATATTGAAGAAATGATGAATGGTCAGAAAGTTGTTAAGGTTTTCTGCCATGAAGATAAATCTGTTGAACAGTTTAAATCAATCAATGAAGATCTGAGAGATTCTGCCTCCAAGGCTAATGTATATGCAAATATCATTATGCCGATGAATGCCAATATGGGTAATCTCAGCTATGTATTGATTGCGATTGCCGGTGCTTATATGGCATTGCATGGATTAGGGGGATTAACATTAGGCGCATTGGTTTCCTTCCTGACATTGAACAGAAACTTCTCAAGACCTGTTACACAGATTTCCCAGCAGGCTAATTCTATCGTTACTGCTACAGCCGGTGCCGAAAGAATCTTTACAATGATGGATGAACCATCTGAGACAGATAATGGTTATGTTACTCTTGTAAGAGCCAGAGAGAACGCAGATGGCAGCTTAACAGAGACAAATGAGCGTACTGGTACATGGGCATGGAAACATTATCATAAGGCAGATGGTACAACCGAGTACCGGAAACTGGAAGGTAAGATTACCATGGATCATGTTGACTTCAGTTATGATGGAAAGCATCAGGTTCTCTATGATGTGACATTGTATGGTATGCCTGGTCAGAAGATTGCCTTTGTCGGCTCCACTGGTGCAGGTAAGACAACAATTACCAATCTGATTAACCGTTTCTATGATATTGAAGATGGTAAGATCCGTTATGATGATATCAATATCAATAAGATTAAAAAGAGTGATTTAAGAAGATCTCTTGGTATTGTCTTACAGGATACACATCTGTTTACCGGTACCATCATGGATAATATCCGTTATGGAAGACTTGATGCTACGGATGAAGAATGCATTGCGGCAGCAAAGCTTGCAAATGCGGATGGCTTTATCCGCAGACTCCCGAATGGATATCAGACTGTGATTAAAGGAGATGGCGGTTCTCTGTCACAGGGTGAAAGACAGTTATTAGCGATTGCAAGAGCTGCTGTCGCAGATCCTCCGGTAATGATACTTGATGAGGCTACTTCTTCTATTGATACCCGTACGGAGTCAATGGTACAGAAGGGAATGGATGCCTTAATGAAAGGCAGAACAACCTTCGTTATTGCCCATCGTCTTTCTACGGTTAAAAACAGTGACTGCATCATGGTTCTCGAACATGGTCATATTATTGAAAGAGGATCTCATGATGAACTGATCGCAAAGAAAGGCAGATATTATCAGCTTTATACAGGCAATCAGATCGGAAAATAAAAAGAATCTTGAAAAAAGATTCTTTTTTTTGAGGGTTTTGCATTTTCTCCGGTAATACATAAACAGAAGCCTTAAGAAGGCAGGAGGAAAATTATGATAACAAATGGAAATGTAAAAACCTTTAATCCGGAAACACCACTACCTGCACATGCTATGAACATGGATGAATTTGCGTACTATCTTCTGAAGACACTGAATGATGATATACATTCTGAGAAAGATCAGGCATATCTCAAGACATTAAAAAATGAAGATAATCTTCCTGAAACAGGTATCTTTATCAATTATGAGGGTGGTGACATCGGCTTGCCGGTAGAGAAGCTGTATCAGATATATCAGGATGTCGGGATGCAGAGATTGTTAGAGAATATTAAAAGTGCTTTTGAAAAAGGAAAAAGGATTATCGATGAAAGGAACCATTCAGGATTTGAAACATTTGAGGAAAATCTGATTGTCAGACCATTGAATGTGAACTTACATCATAATGATCTCAAAGGATGCATTTACAAATGCTTTGGGGATGTTGCATTAACGCTGTATCATGCGGTCCCAGATAACGGGTATCTGATAACACACAAGGTAACAAAAGAAGAATTAGATACCTATAAAAAAAGCGAAGAAGAAGTTCTGAAGAAAGCATTAGCCAATACAGCTGAAAGATATCCTGCAGTTACCGCTAATTTTGTCGATCATAAAGAGATTCTGGTTATGCAGGAGTCTTTCAGAAAAGAAGAAATTATGACTGCCGTTGGAACGATTATTGTAAGTACGACAAAAGGTACCAATGGTGCTGCGGCTCTGTTTTATCCCGGATTAGTAGAGAAAATGTGGAATGTTTTAGGAGATGATTTCATTGCCGTATTTATGAATACAACGGATGTGATGATTCTGGAACGTCAGAATCCGCTGATTTCCAATGCACAGGCGATTGCCGGCAAGCAGGATGAATTTGGTGAAATTCTTTCCGGCAGAAAGTATTTATGCAGGAAAGACGGCAGTATAAATGTCATGTAAAATGGCATAACTGTATCCGGTAATCATTGCGAAATTGTCTATAAATTGGTAGAATAGTAAAACTTAAAGGAATAAGGGTGAATAGTATGGCAATTGAAGCTGGAGATTTTAAAACTGGTTTAACAGTAATGGTTGATGGCGACCCATGGGTTGTCCTGGAATTTATGCATGTAAAGCCTGGTAAGGGTGCCGCAATTCTGAAGACAAAGATGAAGAATCTGAAGACAGGTTCTACGCAGGAAAGAAATTTCAATGCGAATACAAAGTTTGAACCTGCTGTGATTGAAAAGAAGACTGCACAGTATTCTTATCGTGATGGCGGTACATATTACTTCATGGATATGGAAACCTATGATACATATGAATTAAGTGAAGAACAGCTCGGTATTAACAAGTACTACCTGATTGAAGGTAATGAAGTCAGTCTGCTGTTCTTTGAAGGCAATGTGCTGGATGTTTCCTTCCCGGATAAGGTTGTTCTGACAATTGCAGAGACGACTCCTGGTGTAAAGTCTGGTGCTACTAACCAGTTCAAGGATGCAGTTACGGATACTGGTCTGAACCTTCGCGTACCGCAGTTCATTGAGCAGGGTGAAAAAGTACTGGTTACTACTGCCGATGGAAAGTATTCCTCAAGAGCTTAATCTTAAGCTCTTTTTTAAATATGAACAGAACAGTATTGATTACCGGCGGGGCAAAAGGTATTGGGAAAGCTATTGCCATTGAACTTGCACAGAATGATTACAATATCGTTGTGAACTATCATCATTCTGAAGATCAGGCATTACAGCTTCAGAAGTATATACAGGATACATATGATGTGTCCTGTATGATTATTCAGGCTGATATATCCGCAGAAGATGAAGTAAACAGAATGGTATCGGAAATTGAAAAACACTATGATGGTGTTGATGTTTTAATCAATAATGCGGCAGTTGATTTATCAAACCTGTTTCATCTGAAAACATCTGAGGAATTCAGAAGAACATTAGATGTGAATGTTGTAGGAGCTTACAATTGTTCTAAAAGAGTATATAAGCATATGCTGGATCAGGAATATGGACGTATTATCAATATTTCATCCACAAATGGTATGAATACATATTATCCGATGAGTATTGATTATGATGCGTCCAAGGCTGCCTTGAATCAATTAACACATGATCTGGCTGTGCAGTTTGCGCCATATATTCATGTTAATGCAATAGCACCAGGATTTATCGGTACAGAGAGTGAATTGGATGGGTATGATGAAGAATTTCTGAAGGAAGAATGTGAAAAAATTCTGGTTCACCGTTATGGCAAACCAGAAGAAGTAGCACATTTAGTTCATTTTTTGATCAGTGATCAGGCAGATTATATCAATAATACAATTATCCGTATTGACGGAGGTCAGATGGGAAGCTGTTAAGCTTCCTTTTGAATTTTTGTTAAAGCCAGAAGAATCGATAATCTTCCATATTCAAATGACAGACCACCCTGCATGTAGAGGGTATATGGGGGAACAACCGGTGCATCGGCACTGAGCTCAATCGTACTGCCATCCGTGAAACTTCCGCATGCCATGACTTCATCAAAAGGATATCCTGCCATAGGCGCTGGCATGACTCTGACATAGGAGTCAATTGGAGAACTGGACTGAATACCCTGGGTGAATCTGACCAGGTTCTCTTCACTGCCAAGTTCTACGGTCTGAATAATATCTGTTCTTTCTTCATTCCATTTAGGGAATACATTCTTATAGCCCAGCTTTTCAAGCATGTATGCCGCAAAGATCTGGGTTTTCAGGGCATTCTTTACGGCATTCGGGGCCATAAAGATACCTTTGAAAAAAGCATTGTTCTGATTGAAATTAGCACCCAGGCTCTTACCGATACCCGGGGCAGAGAGACGTTCTGCGACCATCTGTACAAGATCTTTTCTGCCAGCTACATAGCCTCCGGAAGAGGCAATGCCGCCGCCAAGATTCTTCATTAAGGAACCTACAGTTACATCGGCCCCGACATGTCCTGGTTCTCTTTCTTCAACTAACTCTCCATAGCAGTTATCTACCATGATGATGACATCTTTATTTACTTCACGGATAGCCTTGATAATATGCTCAATCTTATCTATGGATAATGACATTCTGGAAGAATATCCACGGGATCTCTGGATCTCTACAAGCCTGACATCATTCTTTTTTAATCTTTTGACAATAGTTTCTTCATCAAAGTCATTATTAACCAGGTCAATCTGTTCATACTTAACACCATTGGCTTTTAATGACTGTGTGGAATCTCCAATAACGCCAACCATCTCTAACAAAGAGTCATACGGTCTTCCGGAAAGAGAAATCATGGTATCTCCATATTTCAGTAATGCTGAGAAGGTCAAATACAGTGCATTTGTGCCAGACATGATCTGGGGGCGTACTAATGCATCCTCACTTCCAAGTACTGTCGCAAAGATCTTTTCCAGCTTGTCTCTGCCGGCATCGTATTCTCCATAGCCATTCATTTCCGCAAAGTCAGAGTACGATACATTATTATCAATAAAAGCAGAAAGGACTCTGTCAGAGTTATGTAAAGATATGGTATCAATTCTTTTATAGATATCTGCCAGGTCTTTATCTGCCTGTTCTGCAAGTTTTAATAAATTCTTATCAATCTGTTCTGAAATCATAAATTACCTCACCTGCACTATTATATGCAATTCCTTCAGATTTACGATGAAATTCATGAAACACATGACTGTTTGTTTCATGTTCATAGCAGGAATTTTAAAGAAAACGTGCTTGTATTTTCGGCGTATGAAGTTGTATATGCCTTAATGCTTAGCCGCAAACAAAAGTGCGTAAGCTCAGGCAGGACATGCGCACTTTTTCTTGTTTTGCAGAAGGTGAAAGATATGGGTGGAAAATACGTATTTGAAAACTGAGAAACTAACACACCGATGCGTAAATACAGTGTACCTTGTTTGATTTCTCAATTGGCAGGGGGCATTGTATAACATTGTCGATCAGATATTCCATCAGCTAAAAGAAATGAATCAGTCGGCAGTGATGACCCATTCATCTGATATTCATATAAAGAACAGGAGAGTATGTATCACCACGACCAGGAATAATAACGGCAAACATGAATATGATTCTCCACCTCAAGCCGGACTGGCTCAAATAGTGGTGTATGAGTGCATGATTCATCGAGAGAATGACAGATAGGGACATGATAACTTCTGCTTTCTGTTTTAGATGACTGTCCTAATGTGAATATGCATGGAAGTAAAGAACTTGAAACAAAACCATAATCGCTTTAACATTCTTGCAGATGGAGGATTAACTATGGGACGTGTATCAATGATTGATCCGGACACCGCATCTGATGAAGTGAAGAAAGTGATTGCGGATCATCTGGCAGAAGGACATCAGCTGACTAATGAAAAGAAGACGCTGTTACATAATGTACATGCATTTAATGCAGTAGAAGAGGCTTCTTATGATCTGGATGATGACTTACAGAGACTGATTGGAAAGCTGGACGCAGACTTATTTGAATATGCTGTATCGGTATCCAATGAGTGCATTGTATGTACTACATATTTCAGTAAGCTTTTAAGAGAAGAACATCATATTGATCCAAATGATTTTAAACTGACGCATCGGGAAGATCTGTTAATGAAATATGCCCAGAAACTGGGACATTCGCCAAAATCTATTACGGATGATGAATTCAATGCATTAAAGCAGGAATTCCTGGATCATGGAGATAAGGATGGTAATCCGGTAGACGAAGAAAAAGCGGAAGAAATCATGGTTACTCTTACAGCAATGGGTGCTATGATGACAGCCAATAATATTGTTAATGATGCATTAAAAGTGGATCTTTAAGGAAGCAATGAAATATTTGCTTCTTTTTTTTCTCTGATCACTTTACATAGAATTAACATAAGTTTAACAAGGATGCTCTTTCTGCGTTTCTATAGTTTGTTTACACTTGTAGTAAAGATGAGGATAGTATGAAAGTTTGGTGTGTAGAAGATGACAGCAGTATTCGGGAAATAGAACTGTATACATTGAAAAGTACCGGTTTTGAAGGAAAAGGGTTTGAAAATGCCTCAACATTCTTTGAAGCTCTGAAGCAGGAACATCCGGATCTCATTATTCTCGATATCATGTTACCGGATGAGAGTGGTAATGATGTATTGAAACAGTTGAAACAGCATCCGGAAACACAGCATATTCCGGTTATTATGGCAAGTGCCAAAGGGGCAGAGTATGACAAGGTCAGTGCGCTTGATGCAGGAGCGGATGACTATCTTGCCAAGCCATTCGGAATGATGGAAATGGTATCGAGAATACATGCTGTATTAAGAAGAACAGGCGTACAGAAAACAAAGATTCTGAAAAGAAACGGTATTGAGATAGATGCTTTGAAACATGTTGTCAAGGTCAATGGCAGAATTGTTCAGATGACTTTAAAAGAGTATGAACTGCTGTATATGTTAATGGAACATCCGGGTACGGTTTATACAAGAGAACAGATATTAGATCATGTATGGGGCATGGAATATGATGGGGAAACCAGGACAATTGATGTTCATATCCGTATGCTGAGACAGAAACTTGGTGAAGAAGGAAGCCATATTGAAACAGTCAGAGGTGTCGGCTACCGCTATCAGGAGGAAGATCATGACGCATAAGATATTTAAATCCATGCTTCTGTCTATTCTGATTGTATTGTTTGCCTCAGTATTCCTGATAATAGCCAGTGTGAATAATTATCTGGTACAGGAATGGAAGAATATTCTGATAGATCAGAGTGATCTTGTGACAGCGGGTGTAGAGATATCCGGTGATCAGTATCTGGAAACATTGCGTTCCAAGAATTACCGGGTTACCTGGGTTGATACAGACGGTACGGTATTATTCGATAATGAAGAGAATACTTCTTCTCTAAGCAATCACAGTGACAGAGAAGAAATTGCGGAAGCCTTCCAGAATGGAACCGGAAGCAGTGAAAGATATTCGGAAACATTAGGACAGGTTACGATGAATTATGCAGAGAAACTGTCAGATAATACCGTAATACGTTTATCTGTAACAAGAAATTCTCTCTGGCTGATGTTATTAAGAATGATTACACCATTCTTATGGATTTTATTAGCTGCTGTTGTGATCTCTGTACTTCTTGCCAGAAGAACAGCCCATATGATTGTCAATCCATTGAATCATCTGAATCTGGATGAACCTTTGAAGAATCAGGGTTATGAAGAAATACAGCCTTTATTAACAAGACTGGATCAGCAGAATCAGAAGATCAAAGAACAGTTAGAAGAACTGCATCAGAAACAGAAGGAATTCAGTACTGTTACAAATGCCATACAGGAGGGACTTCTGTTATTTAATACAGAAGGGAAAATGATTTCTTATAATCCTGCCGCTGCCAGTCTGTTCCATATGGAAAGTGATCAGGATTCTATTCCTGATGAAGCTATGACATATGTTTATAAGGCACTGGATCATGATCATGAAGATGGCGTTATTACGCTTGATGACAGAAAAATTCACATTGATGCAGGAGCTGTGCATTCACATGGATTCATTACCGGAGCAGCAATTCTGGCAAATGATATTACCGAACAATATGAGGCAGAACAGATGCGCAGGGAGTTTACAGCTAATGTTTCTCACGAATTAAAAACACCTCTGCAGTCGATCATGGGTTATTCAGAGTTATTGGAAAATCATTTTGTTAAAGAAGAAGACAAGGATGTTTTCTATAAAAAAATACATCAGGAAAGCTGCCGCCTGTTAGCATTAATCGATGATATTATTCGTCTTTCTCAATTAGATGAAGATACCCCGCTTCAGGAAACAGATCTGAATCTGAAAGATATTTCCATGGAAGCAATGGAGGCTTTACAGGATTCCGCAAAGAAATATGATGTATCTATCCATACAGAACTCAGGGATGTTTCCGTACATGCCAATGCCAGACTAGTATATGAGATTGTTTATAATCTGACCGATAATGCCATCCGTTATAACCATAAAGGCGGCAGTGTAACTGTCATTACAGACAGAAAGGATGACCATGTCATCCTTAAGGTAAAAGATACCGGTATTGGTATTTCCCAGAAAGATATCTCCAGAATCTTTGAAAGATTCTATCGGGTAGACAAGAGCCACAGCAGAGCTACAGGGGGAACCGGATTAGGTTTATCTATCGTGAAACATGCTGTAAGAAAGTGTCATGCCCGCATTCAGGTTAACAGCAGACTTCATGAGGGCAGTGAATTTACGGTTATATTTTAAAAACTGCAGAAAGAATATGGATTCGGGTTAGAAGACAGATTTCTGAAAATCCAGTGAGAGTTCAAATAGAGCTGGTCAGTGTATAGTGATATATTCTGACCGGCTTTTCATATTTGAAGACAAATATTGAAATGCTTTATGTGTTATTCACACAGAATTTGCCATAATAAACAGTTCTTTCATATATAATTATTTCAGTGAAGCGGGCTGGCTTTGAATGAAGAAATGATCTGTTTCTTATGTTTTTTGGAATCATGAAAGTATAGATAGAAAGAAGAAACTGTATTAAATATATCAGTTTTAAGAAAAAATTTTTTTAAAATCAGCCGCATATATCGTCTTGATATCAGAGAGGGAGAAAACAATTATGTATTGTTGGAATTGTGGAAATGAAATAGGTGATACAGTAAAGTTCTGTCCTTATTGCGGAGCACCGGTTGTTAAGGAAGAATCATTGATTACCAGGGCTGGTAAAGGAGATAACGCTGCCATTAAGCAGATCATGGATGAATACAGCGGTATGGTACGTTATCAGGCAAGAATGTATGTGAAGAATGAAGATGATGTTAATGAGATTGAACAGCAGGTCTTCATAAAAGCATTTAATAAGATATCAGAGTTAACTGATGAGAAGAAGCTTGGAGGATGGTTGAAAACCATTGCCATCAACACTGCCAAGGATTATGTGACTTCTGCATTCAAGAAGAAATCCGTGATGTTTACGGATCTGGATGATACGAATAATGATATTGTCTATGATGCAGAAGATGAAAGAATAGATCACAGACCGGATGTGCAGATGGATGAAACATCCAGAAGAGAGATTATCTTAAAAGTGCTGGATGATTTGCCGGAAATGCAGAGAATGGTGATTGTCATGCATTATTATGACAATCTGTCATTCAAGGATATTTCAGAGCAGTTGAATATTCCTATGTCTACTGTTACAGGCAGAGCTCAGCAGGCAAAGAACAGTATCAAAGCAAGTGTTACGAACATTCAGAACAGAGATGGCATCAGACTCTACAATCTTACACCACTGGCGTTCTTCTTCTGGATTCTCAGACTGGAAAGAAATGCCCCTGTTGCAGCCGCTCCACCTGTTGTTAGTACAACTGTAAAGGTAACCAAACCTGAACCAGCCAGGATGGATAATCCACATTACAGTGAACAGGCAAATAATTTCAGTAAGCCAGAGAATATAGTGAAAGATACCGCAAAGACAACCGCTAAGAAAGCCGCAAAAGCAGGCGCCGGGAAAGCAGCAGGTAAAGGCTTTTTGGCGACAACGGTAGGAAAGATAGTCATAGCAGGAACAGTTGCGGCAGCTGCTGTGGGTGGTGGTGCAGCCGGATTGCATTATCATAATGTGCATAATCCATCTAATAATAAAGAAGCTGTCAGTGAAAATGCTGATCAGAAACAGGCCGGAAAAAAGGACTCTGATAATAAAGAAACTATATTGGATGAAAAGAATATTGTCTGGGTCAGGAAACCTGGAAGCATGGATATTGATGATTTTAATGATCTGCAAAGCAGCCCCAGGGACGGGACTTACCTTGGACGTTATTCCACAATCGAGGAAAATACCGGATATAGTCCGGTCTGGATTAGTAATTCACAGTACAGTGATCTTGTACGGGGGTATTCTGGCAACGGTATCATTGTGAAAAAAGATGATCTGCTTGGTATCGATGATTATGCCGGGAAGGTGATTACGAATCCTTCTTATGCAGAAATCGAGGCAATTACTGCTTTAGGAGTTTATGCGGTTTCAAAACCCGGTGAAGACATTGGAACACCGGCTACGTATTATCTGGATTCTGATTACAATGTTAAAAATGCAGGTGACGGTTTTGGTGAAGGTGACTGGGCGACATATAAGATTTTCATCAGCGGCAGCACTGTATATGAAATCGATCAGGAAGGATGGGCCGGAGATCAGATGGAAGATGCAGGCCAGTATGTCATGAATGCGCCGACAATTATGCCGGCAATCGATGGATATCAGTCGGGAGATGTTGACCTGAATACTCCATCCGGATTTAAGCTGCTGCAGAAAGGATCAGATCCTGTGGACTTACCGAAGGATATGACTCCTACTTACTACGCGGCAGCATTGAAATACGGTATGTCAGACCTCGAAACACTGATGAATTCCTATGATTACAACACATGTTATGTCAATAATGTGATCAAGCTTCAGGATCAGAATAAGAAGATTCATCTGTGGAATGCGAAAACCGGGAAGTTTGTTACAGATCAGTCATTTGATGATGCAACGTTCTATGAGGATGGTTATATCGGTGTAAAGAAAAACGATAAATGGGCGTTCATGGATAGTGATGGAAATGTTGTTACAGATTATTTGTTTGACAAGGTTTCCGGTCTTTACAAAGGAAAAGCATATGTAAAGATAAATGGAAAGATTGGCATCCTTGATTTGTATTCTTCTCTGAATAAAAACGGATTGTCTGTTAAACAAGATAACGATATTTCTATGCTGGCAGGAAAAACATTTTCTATGAACGCGGATCCGAATCTTGACTCATATGAAGGCGGAGGTAATTCTATAACATTTACAATTGATGACAAGGGAAATATAAATGGCACAGTTATTTCCTCACATTCGCCAGAAGAAGCTGTGAGTGGAAAATTTACTGATTGGAAAAAGATAAATGATGAAACTTATCAGATGAAATTAGTAAACTTAAAATCTGATACTGATATTGATCAGTGCTTTGGATTGGAAAATAATGCAACGTATACGGTGATGCTTCCGGGAACGAAACTTAGTGATCTGAACTCCGAATCAAAAAAGTGGATTCAGTATAAATCTGGAAACCCGTTTGATGCTCTTAATAACAATGATGATTATTACTTAAATTATTTCATTCTGATTAATAATAATAACAAGATGGCAATAACAGAAGATTAAACCTGAGACAGCAGTAATCAATTATGCATTATCCGGTTTAAAGCATACTTCATGAGTGCAGTGAGTTTACAATTGTATTTTAAAAAACAGCAGAGCGGATGACTCTGCTGTCTTTGAATAGAAATCATATTTTCATAGCAGCTTCATATGCACCCCAGATAACAGAGCGCAGGTTGCCAATATGATTACAGTCTCCTATGACATAAACATTCTTTTTCTTCGGATCATGATAAAGCGGTGTAGGAAGATAACCGGCTGAAGATATGACGCTGTCACATGGAATCTCCGTCTCATTACCTGCCTTATCAGTCACAATAACAGAATGATCTTTCACTTCTTTTAAGGAAGTATTCAGATATACCGGTACTTTCTTCCAGGCAAAGAATTCACGCAGATAAGAACTGTTGGCTAAACATACACCATTCTGGGCAATCAGATCTTCTTTCATTTCAACAATAATCGGCTTATGACCCTGCAGATATAATTCATAGGCTATTTCACAACCTGTTAAGCCACCGCCGATGACAGCCGTTGTTTCACCTACTGGTGTACCTGTCAGATAGTCTGTAGCTTCAATCATCTTTTCATGACCCGGTATCTTCTTCAGAACTCTTGGGGTAGAACCGGTTGCGATAATAACCGGATCCTTTCCGAATTCTGCAATGGTTTTCACTTCATAGTTGTAATGCACTGGTATATTCAGATCCTTTATCTGTTTTTCATACCATGCCAACAGATCTCTTAATCTGCCTTTATAGCTTTCGGCAGATGCCGCAATGAAGGTGCCTCCCAGATGATCTGTCTTTTCATAGATGACCGGATTATGACCTTCTAATTTCAGTACTCTGGCAGCTTCCATACCACCGATACCGCCGCCTACAATGGCAACATTCTCAGGCTCTTTTGCCATCTTAAGATGGTGCTTGTCCCATTGCATCATCTCAGCATTAACAGCACATCTGGAAAGGTGAAGACTGTCATTAAGGCTCTGCATATTCGGAGTTCCTTTCCATTTGCACATGTTAAAGCATCCATTATGACAAAGTATGCATGGACGGATGTCTTCTTTGTGTCCTTCCATTAACTTGGTAACCCATTCCGGATCTGCGAGGAAGTTTCTCGCAAAGCCTGCACCATCCAGTTTGTTTTCAGTGATTGCTTCACATGCAGCTTCAACTGTCAGCCTGCCTGCACATACAACCGGGATGCTAACAAACTGTTTGATATGTTCTACATCCTCAAGATTGCAGTTTTCAGGCATATAGATAGGTGGATGCGACCAGTACCATGCATCATAGGTGCCATTATCACAATTGAGCATATCATAGCCATTATCCTGTAAATATCTGGCAGCCCATTCGGATTCCTCCATATCACGGCCTGCTTCTTCGTATGTTTCACCAGGCAATGCACCTCTGCGGAACCCTTTTGTCTTAGATACAACAGAATAACGTAATGAAACAGGGAAGTCATTACCGCATGCCTGCTTGATCGCATGAACGATTTCTACCGGGAAGCGATAGCGGTTTTCTAATGAACCGCCATATTCATCCGTGCGATGATTGACATATTTCAAAGTAAACTGATCCAGCAGATAGCCTTCATGTACAGCATGTACTTCAACGCCATCTACACCTGCATCCTTTAATAACTTTGCACATTTTGCAAAGGCATCTACGTATTCCTGGATTTCTTCTTTTGTCAAAGCCCGGCTTGGTACTTTATCAGACCAGCGGTTAGGGGAAGGGGATGCGGTAGCACAGATCTTATCGAGATCCATAAAAGGTTTGGATGCTTGACGCAAAAACTTATTTGTCCAGAGTTTCTCCATCATGGATGAAATGGTAAAGCTTCTGCCAAACCCGGCTGTAAGCTGTACAAACAGCTTGGCTCCGGTCTTGTGGAATTCCGGCATCCATTCAGCTAATTCTTTATACATGTGCTTGTTCTGATACAGCCATTCTCCACCCACCGGATTACGGACAGGCTGACATCCCGGAAGTAACAGTCCGGCATTGTTCTTAGCTACTTCCATGATGAATCTTGCACCGTCTTTATCAAAGTGCGGCTTTTCCATCCATCCCAGTAGATTTGTTCCACCCATGGATGTTAAGACAATGCGGTTTTTGATCTTTACATTGCCAATATACCATGGGGTAAATAATGGTGATAAAGATGTATCTTTTAATTCTGTCATTTCATATCCTCCACGATGACTGTTCCATCCTGCTTTACGGTTATATGCATGCCTTCTTTGACATAATCCAGAAACTCCGGTCCTAAGTTATCAATGACCGGCATAGGGTGATCTGTCCAGTTAGCTGTTAATACAGCGCCAGCTACAGCTAATGGATCTGCAGGCTTGCTGAAAAGCATGCAGGCAGGGCCTTTTCCTAATGAGCAGACGCTGAAGATGACCATGCCGCCAGTAGTAGAACCGATTGTTTCAGGCAGACACAAAGCGGCTGAGGCAATGCATTTGCCATAGAGTTCAGGATTGTTCTGATCTTCAATTAATGATTTAAGATTCAGGAAAGAACCAACACTTTTCAGGCTTGCTAATGTATTGAATCCGGTATGTGTTACAAGTGCAGACGCTTCTGTATTGCCTGATACAATGCAGCGGCCATGGAATGTTCTGCTCATAAACTGCCTCCTGTAAGGATCTTTATGAAATCCTCTTCATTGTAAAAGCGGGCATGACTGTAGGTTCTTAACTTGTTGGAACAGGTCATGACATTCACAGGTCTGATCAGACTGTTGGCACAATACGATAACGGACATATGGAACATACGGTAACACCAATTTTCTTTAAATAGGACGCATGCGCAGGATAGGCAGTATTGAAATGGTCCACTACATCCGGGGCAGCTGTAAATACAGCCGGGATTGTTAATGCATCAAGATGATTGCTTTCAAGCTCTTTCTGTAAACGTTCCGTCCATTGCTTTAACTGCAGGGTACTGAAATGCGGACATCCGGCAAAAGCAAGATCTGGTTTTCCATCCGGATTCTTCCAGATATTTGGATAACTTGCTTCAGTCTTTCTTAATGTATCATCATCAATGACAATAGTCTCTGCATTATCTCTGATTAATGAAGTTCCCTGTTCAACAGCTTCCGGAGTCAGGTTTTCAACATGATACAAACCTACCGATCCATTGGAAGCTGCAGCTGCACCCATATCCTTGAGATAGTCTTTTGTTTCCTGATCAAGTGTTGTTCCAATCCATTGATCTAATCCTTTGATATAAGGAACTTTATCAATAACCTTCATACCAATGGCCGAACCGAGGATCTGGGGTTCTGGCTTTCTGGTAGTCTGAATCTCAATGATATAGTCTGCTTTTCTTCCATCATCCGTCAGTAAACCGAATTCCGGTACATAGCCAAGGATGTTGGACATCATTTCCAATACACCGGAATTACGGTTGCAGCGGGCACCGCATACACTGTTGGCATAAGAAACAGCAGAGGATTCCGCCCAACCCAGAATTTCTCCTTTATGCGGAATATTTCCTACTTCCGGCATATAGCAGGTACAGGTATAGGCTTTATCATCTTTAATACCCATCGCCTTCCATTCTTTTTCCATCCGTTTCTGTTGTGAAAAGATGATGTCAAAAACTGCTTTCTGAGGCAGGGTTGCCGGTACACCTTTTTCATAACCTCTTGGATCAGTTGTAAATGGTTCTTTACAGATGGCTCCGCCATCAATCAGCTTCTGCATCAGATCGAATACCGGTTTCCAGGTAATTGTGCCTGTCGCAATGACACAATGTCCCATTGAACCTGTGATTCTGACCATACGCTTGGCACCAAATGCTTCTCCATACATGATGAGCGTGTTCAGGACTTTCTGCATGGCTTCGCCCTGAACCCCATTCTGTATGGCCTGAAGTTCTTCGTTCAGAATCATACATTGCTCCCTTCATTATTAGAAAAAATAACTTTGCTTGTTTATAAAAGTATAACATTCAATGTTTCAGTTGAAATGAATTCTTGTTAAAAATATACTTTTTCATGTTAAGGGGAACTGTTTATGACAGTGAATGTTCATATAGATTCAAAGTTAAAAGAAACTTATCCATCAATCAGACTTGGCATAGTTTCTTTTGAAGCTAAGATTACTTCTTCCAGGGATGATTTCTGGAACATGTTTGATCAGAGTGTTGTGCCTGATATAAAAAAGAGAATCGAAGGAAAATCATGGAGCCAGATACCCGGAATCAGAGGAAGCAGAGCCGCTTATAAGGCATTTGGAAGAGATCCCGGGAGATATCGTGTTTCTTCAGAAGCATTATTAAGAAGAGTCAGAAGAGGTGACGAACTGTACCATGTGAATTCCGTTGTAGATGTGAATAATCTGATATCGGTAGAAAGTGGTCTCTCTGCTGGTTCCTATGATACGGATCATATCGAAGGAGATATTATCTTACGTACAGGGAAAGACGGAGAAGGCTATCAGGGCATAGGAAAAAAGTATCTGGATATGTCAGATATGCTTGTCTTAGCTGATGATGAAGGCATATTCGGATCTTCTATGTCTGATTCAGAAAGAACTATGGTAAGTGAAAATACCAGTCATGTGCTTGTCGTTGTTTATTGCTTTGAAAATGAAATTGATCTGATAAAGATTGTATCTGAAGCTGAAAAAGCATTTATAAAATATGCTGATGCTGCCAATGTAAAAGGATGGACTGTGTGATGAAATGCTTTGCATATACTTCTGAAGGAAGAAATCACGCCAATCAGGATATTTATGGCTTTACAGATCAGACCTGCTGGGTACTGGATGGAGCTACACCGCTATTTGGCGATACGTATCTTGGAGGAAATGATGTGCAGAAGACAATGCAGAAAATCAATGCATTCTTATGCAAAAACTATAATTCTGCTTTAACACCGGAAGATAATATCTATAAAGCATGTCTTTCTGTATCTGATGAATACAGAAGGAATATAAAAGACTATGATGATATTCCTTCTTACAAATTGCCTACATTTGCGTTTGCATTAGTGAATGTTCATGAAACAGTCATGCAGTATTGTATTTTAGGTGATTGTGAAATCAGAACTTCTTCCGGTATTCATCTGAAAGATCACCGCTTTGATCATATAAACATCATGAATCAGAAGAATGATGAGTATATAAAGAAACAGATGCATATCACAGATATACATACGCTGGATGCACTAACATATCAGAAATACTATGAACAGAAACTTAAAGCAGATCAGCTTCAGAGATCTTATTTAAATACAGAAGGTAAAGATGGTTACTGGATAGGAAGCCTGGATGGCAAAGGAATATCTCATGCTTATAGTGGCTGTGTGAAGCTGCCTGAAGGTGAAACGGTATATTTGTATTGTGATGGCTTTGCTCATCTTCTGGACAAACACCCTTCTTTATTAGAAAAATTATCAAAAGATTCAATAGATCATGTACGTAACGAAACATCAGATGATGTTACGGTTATTTCGTTTAAAGCATAGAAAAAAGGGACCTGCGTCCCTTTTTAGTTTATTCCTGAGAGTTGAAGTCCAGAGCCATCTTGGCATACTTCTGCACTTCATCAATAGAAGCATTGTAATACTTGATTCCTTTATCTACATCAGCGATTTCCTTCATATCTTCATCTGTAAGAGAGAAATCAAAGATATTGAAGTTGTCTCTGATATGAGCGGGATTCTTGGATCCAGGGATGACAACATTACCGCTCTGAACATGCCATCTCAGAATAATCTGGGCATTGGACTTGCCATACTTCTTTGCAAGTCTGGAGAATATAGGTTCATTAATCAGGTTATGATCACCATGACCTAATGGATACCATGCCATTAAGCCCATGCCTGTTTCGGCAAGATACTTCTTTAATTCTGTCTGCGGATAATACGGATGTGCTTCTACCTGTACCATCTGCGGTTTGATCTCAGCATTATCAACGATTTCCTTAAGATATTCCTGTGGAAAGTTGGAGAGGCCTAATGCCTTGACTTTACCTTCTTTATAGGCTTTTTCCATCATCTTGTATCCTGCTTTCCAATTGCCTGCCGGCTGATGCAGGAACAGCAGATCAACATAGTCTGTATCAAGTCTTGCCAGTGTTTCATCAATGGCATTTTCATCTTCATATACAGTCGGCCATAACTTTGTGACTAAGAAAATATCTTTTCTGTCTACACCGCTTCTTTTGATTGCGCGGCCTACTGCCTTTTCATTCATATAGGCATTCGCTGTATCAATCAGACGGATACCATCCGACAAAGCATTGAAGACAGAAGCCTCTGCTTCAGCAGGACTCTGCAGAAAAACTCCGATTCCATCCATTGGCATTTTGTTGCCGTTGTTTAATGTAAAATATTCCATGTGATTTATTCCTCCTGTTTTTTACATAGGAAAGAATAAAAGTATTTTTATATTTTGTACAATGCCGGATAGTTTTGCCTGCTATAATCAGAAGGTATAGTGAGGAACAGGTATGATTGAAATCTATCTTTTGGAAGCTTTAGATGCTTTTGAAAAGTACGGAACTTTATCAGAAGCCGCAGAACATCTGCACATATCCCAGCCTGCCTTAAGCCGCTCCATGAAAAAACTGGAAGAAACCTTCGACGCAGTTTTATTTGATCGTACACGTAACCGTATCAGTCTGAATGAAACCGGAAAGATCGCTGCCGGATATGCCAGAAGAATTCTGAATGAAGAAAATGAAATGGTACAGAATGTACGGAATTTTGATAATTCCCTGCATATGATATCGGTAGGATATTGTGCACCCGGACCACAGATGGAAATGCCTTTGTTTATTTCACGTCTGTATCCACGTATTACCGTATCTTCAGAGATGGATGAAGAAGACAGACTGATGAAAGGATTGGAAAATCATCGTTTCAATATGGTCATTCTTTCTCATCCTGTTGAAGATGATCAGCTTGTATGTACGTATTATGGCTCTGAAAGACTGTATATATCTGTTATACCGGCTCATCCTGCAGCTGTATACAGAGAAAAAGGTATTCACTTTAAAGATATGGATGGAGAGACTTTCTTAATGGCAGGGGATATCGGTATATGGAAGGAACTGGTGAAAAGAACAATGCCGCATTCCAAATATGTCATTCAAAATGATCTGGATGATCTGAACATAGTGGTGAATTCATCTTCGCTGCCAGCCTTTGCGACAGATCTTACCGTCCGTTTATTCCGTCATCGTGAAAATAGAAACCGTGTATTTGTACCTTTGAAAGATCCTGAGGCAGAAATGCACTATTACTGCATCTGTTCCAGAGAAACGGCGGTACGTTTCAAGGAACTTATTGATTATCTGAAAAAAAGAAACTGACAAACAGCATAAGAATACAATAACTGAATTGATTCAGGATCAGATGAACAAAGAGTATTACAGTGCTTGTTTATATTTTGATATTTCCGGTTTCTATAATGACAGGGGACTAAATGGATTTGGAATATGGTTCAGAAGCAGGCTGATGAAGAAACAGAACATGCTGAAAAGCTTGCCCGGTATCTGGAAGTTTCTTTAAGCATGAACAGTATGTGACTTCTCTGATCAATGCAATTTACAAGGAAGCACCGGATGTTTCAGACTACCGTATTCTTCAGTTACCTGCCTGGTATGAACAGGGTGAAGAAGAGAAGAATGTTGAAGATGATCTGAAGAAGTATGAACTCTTTGAAAATGACGCAAAAGGGTTGTATCAGCTTGATAAAGAGATTGTTTCACGTGCATAATATTCAGGACAGATGAAATCATCTGTCTTTTATGAAGGAGGGTTTTATGGAGTGGCGCAAGATGCGGAGATTCAAACAGCAGCTGTCTGATGAAGAATGCATAGAGGTTTTGAAAAAAGAATGGCGTGGAGTTATGGCTGTTCATGGTGAAAACGGATATCCATATGCTTTTCCATTAGACTTTTATTATGATGAAAGTGATGGAAAGTTATATTTCCATGGTGCAAAGCAGGGCAATAAGATAGATCTTTTAAAGAAAGATAACAAAGTCAGTTTCTGTGTGATGGATCAGGGATACAGAAAAGAAGGAGACTGGGCTTTGAATATTAAAAGTGTCATTCTCTTTGGAAGAGTAGAGACAATTGAGGATCCAGAAAAAGTCATAGAACAATGTCGTAAACTGGGGAAAAAGTATTATCCGACTTCAGAAGATGTTGAAGCAGAAATCAGAAAGGCTGGTGCTGCAGTAAATATCCTGGCTATGACAATTGATCATATGACAGGAAAGATTGTTAATGAAAAATGATGATATGCCGGCATAATGCCGGTATTTTTGATGCATGATTCGTTTATATTGTTGAAAAATACAACTTTAGGCGTAAAAAATAATAATCTGTTTGTTTTTTATGATAAAAAAGCCTTTTTCGCTTGCATAATACAGAATGTAGAGTGTAACATTTTAGTAATGAATTAAATTAATTTATATTCATAATAAAGAAAGGCGGCTAAATAATGAAATATAGGCCCAGTCATTTTATGTCGTACACTTTACGACGACTAGTTTTTGACATCCGCAGCAATCCAAGCCTTCTGTATTATTTCCATTCTGAGAGAATTGTCGTATTCAGCTTCCAGGACATCAGGTACGGATACTTTTTCCTTGTGGAAGCAGGAATGATCTATGATTCTTTTCATCTGATGCACTATTACAATGGTTATATTCTTATCCGCCAGCATGAACTTCTCGGACTTCCTTTTACTGCATCGTATCATTTCAGCCGGGAAGAAGAGAATCATTTCCTGCCAATGGAGAATGAAATCAGATCTTATTATCATTTTCCATCCCACTCCGAGGTAAGCAAGCATTCCTGGATCTATAATGAAGGAATAATTCCTCTGAAGTTAAGAGCATAATCATAATAAAAAGCGGATTATATTCCGCTTTTATCTGTTATTGATATCTTCCTTGATCTTCTCGAAAGTGACATCACTGAGATCATGTTCTACCTTACAGGCATCTTTCTGGGCTGTATCAGGATCTACGCCGATTTTTATAAAATAATCTGTCAGAACACGATGACGCTCATATATTCTCTCGGCAATCTTTCTTCCTGGCGGCAGCAGTTTCAGAGAACCGTCTTTCTCCATTTTTATATAGCCATTTTCCCGGAGCTTTTTCATAGCGACACTTACACTTGCCTTGGAATAATGACGATCCTCAGCCACATCAACACTGTGTACAGTTCCTTTTCTTTCTTCGATCATAAGGATTGTTTCAAGATAATCCTCTGCAGATTCATAGATTGGCATTGCCATAAAAACACCTCCGAATATACTTGTATTATAAGATGTCAGATGCTGAAAAAAAAGAAATATGCATAGAAGATGATTAACGAACAGCCTTCTTCATAGTAAAATAATATTACTTGAGTTATGGAGATTTAACATGAACAGAATATGCATTATCGGTGGTGCCAATATTGATATATGCGGTGCTTCTTTGAAACCATTGCGGAATTATGATTCTAATCCCGGAACAATCGGTGTCAGCTTTGGCGGTGTAGGCAGAAACATCGCCCAGGTCTGTGCCTTGCTAAGCAAGAATGTATGGTTTGTGACATGCTTTTCAGATGACGCATATGGAAAGATGATGCGGGAAGACTGCGAAAAGCTTGGAATGAATACATCCTTAAGTACAGTCACAGGGGAATACCCTACATCCATGTATATGGCAGTTCTGGATGAAAATCATGACATGCATATCGGCATGAGTGATATGCGCATTCTGGACACAATGGATGAAAAAATGCTGTCCAGGGTAATGGCAGAACTGCATCCGGATGATATTATAATAATGGATGCCAACCTGGCACCTGAATGTATAGACTATATACTGCATCATGCCCCATGTATGATTGCGGCTGATCCGGTCAGTACAGCCAAGGCAGTCAAATTAAAGGACAGCCTGGATCACATTGCCATATTCAAACCGAATCAGTTTGAATCAAAGGAATTAACCGGCATTACGATCAAAGATGAAGAAACAGCTGCACAGAGCCTTGAATGGTTCAGGGAACATGGTGTAAAAGAAGTACTGATTTCTCTGGCAGATAAAGGGATTCTGCTTGGAACAGAAACAGGCATGTCATGGTTTACACATCGTACGATACGGCTTGAAAATGCAACAGGTGGAGGAGATTCCCTGTTAGGGGCATATGTTTCAAGAAGAGTATTAAAGGAAAGCCCGCAGGATGCTCTGCGGTTTGCAATAAGTACGGCGGTAACGGTTATTGAAGATGATGCAGTAAAGCGCCGCAGCCTGAACAGTCAGACAATCCTTGACAGGATTGCAGATATGGAGATAAAGGAGAAAAAACTATGATCTTAAAAGTAAATCCGGAAGTTGAAAAGGCATTGAAAGAAAACAAACCAGTCATTGCATTGGAATCAACGATTATTTCTCATGGTATGCCATACCCTCAGAATGTTGAAACTGCTAACAAGGTAGAAGAAATCATTCGTGAACATGGCGGTGTTCCGGCAACAATCGGTATTGTAGAAGGTGTTCCTACAGTTGGTCTTACAAAGGATGAAATCGAGGAACTTGGCAAGCGTGGTCACGCTGTACCAAAGGTTTCCAGACGTGATCTGCCAATGGTAATTGCAGAAAAGTCATGGGGTGCTACAACTGTAGCTACAACAATGATTATTGCTTCTAAAGCAGGTGTTGAGTTCTTCGTAACCGGCGGTATCGGTGGTGTACACAGAGGTGCTGAAACAACATTTGATGTATCTGCAGACCTGGAGGAACTGGGCCGTACAAACATGACCGTTATCTGCGCTGGCGCAAAGGCTATTCTGGATCTTGCAAAGACTCTGGAAGTCCTTGAAACAAAGGGTGTTCCGGTACTTGGCTATCAGACGGAAGAGTTACCAGCTTTCTATACAAGAACAAGTGGTCTTAAGGTAGACTATGCCCTGAAGGATGCGGCTGATGCGGCAAGAATTGTCAAGGCTAAGAGAGACTTTGGTCTTAATGGCGGTATATTAATTACAAATCCTATTCCTGAACAGTATTCTCTGGATCCTGTAGAGATCAATAAAGTTATTGATGAAGCTATCAAGGAAATGGATGAAAAGGGTATCAAGGGTAAGGAATGCACACCGTTCTTACTTGCAAAGGTTGCTGAGATTACCGGTGGCAAGTCATTAGACGCAAACATCCAGCTTGTCTTCAATAATGCGGCAGTAGGTACAGAAATTGCCAAGGAGTATGCAAAGCTCTGATATGCCTCAAACAGTGCAGACAGTAACGGATCCGGTAACGAAAGATTCCCTGATCCGTGCGCTGCGCGGCATCGGTGTAGGAACAGGACAGATTATTGAAGTTCACTGCAGTCTGTCATCATTCCATTATGTGATTGGCGGAGCCAGAACTGTTGTGGATGCTTTGATGGAGACAACGGGCAGAAATGCCACGCTGTTAATGCCTGTACAGAGTTCTGATAACAGTGAACCATCGGATTGGGAGAATCCTCCTGTATCACCTGAACTGTACAGTGATGTCCGCAAGGCAATACCGCCATTTGATGCAAATGACAGTGATATACCAGGTATGGGTGAAGTTGTAGAAAACTTCAGACATCGGGAAGGTGTGGTGATCTCCAATCATCCGAATACTTCCTATGCGGCCTGGGGGAGATATGCAAAGCTTTTATGCAATCGTCAGTCACTTCATTTTCCATTAGCTGATGAGTCACCAACGGCCAGATTATATGAGTTAAAAGGATATGTTCTGTTAATCGGATGTGATGCTGATAAATGCACATGCATGCATTTAGCGGAATATAAGACAGACTGCAGACCAATTAAGATCTGCGGCGCATCCGTAGCCACCAAGGATGGTATTCAGTGGAAAAAGTATCTGGATCTGGATATAGACAGCAGCTGTTTTGTGAAAGTCAGACAGATCATGCAGAGAAAAAACATGATCCGTGAAACAACTCTTGGTGGTTCCAGAATCATGTTCTTCTCAGCCGCAGATGCAATAGATGAAGCTACATCCTACCTTGAAAATACGACTGTTTTTGATCTTTATCGTTAATTATATGTTCCAGTGATGCTGCAGATATGCACCGGCTATATCCGATGCGGCCTGCAGCATTTCTTTTTCAAAATCATCATCAAACCTTGAAGGTACAGGTGCATCAAGGTCAATTTCCATGATTACTTTTCCATTTACAATAACCGGGACACATAATTCCGAACGACTTGCTGCATCACAGGCAATATGATCCTGTATTTTTAATACATCATCTACTCTTTGTACTTTTCCTTCCCGATAGCATTTTCCACATACACCTTTGTCAAAGGCAATTGGCGTACATGCCGGTTTTCCCTGGAATGGTCCCACCGTCAGATTATTTTGCCTGGCAAAATAGAAACCAGCCCAGTTCAGATCACTGTAACCGTACATAATTACGGAAGATATGTTTGCTAATGCGGCAATCATGTCTGAATCATTTAAAAACATACGTATCTGTTCATTTATATATTTGTTCTGCATGTGCATAAGTATAACAGAATTATGAAAACGTTCCTGCCTTTCTTGACACACATGATGAGTGTGATAAAGTTTCTTGTAGAAAAATCAAATAGTGGCTGGGGGAGCTGACGGCTGAGATCGCATCTTTTAGATGCATACCCTTTTTACCTGATCCGGATAATGCCGGCGCAGGGAAGCAGGCAGTTAGAATATGCATATATGCATATTTATTGTTGATGAGAATGCTCCTTCTATATCTGGAAGGAGCTTTTATTTTAGCCCTGAGATACGATTGATTTTTCCAATACTATTTCATAGGGAGGAAAAAAGAAATGGAAGCTAGTGTTGCAATTCAGGTTTTACCGGGTACACAGGATGAAGAGGAAGTCATCCGCATTGTCGATGAGGTTATTGCCTATATCAAGTCAACCGGATATACGTATTTTGTAGGACCATGCGAGACATCTATTGAAGGAGATTATGATGGTCTGATGGAAGTCGTAAAGAATTGTCAGAAAATTGCAGTACAGGCTGGCTGCAAATCTGTAAGTTCTTATGTAAAGATTTCTTATAAGCCGGAAGGAGAAGTATTATCAATTGATCGTAAAGTAGGCAAATATCATCCGAATGATAAAGAAGCCTGAAGATTAAAGGAAACAATGATCTTATGAAGAAGGAGAGCTTTGTCAGCAAAAGACTGCCTCCCGTTATTGCTTTTTTAGTCATTCTCGGAATCTGGTGGTTTTTAAGCGGAACAGGCATTGTACCTAAGTATATGCTGCCGACACCTTTGGCAGTCCTGAAAGCCTTTATCAGCCAGATGCCTATTATTCTGCGTCACGCTGCAGTGACCCTGCAGGAAGCTGCGTATGGTCTTTTAATAGGAATTGCCCTTGCTTTTCTAGCGGCTACATTAATGGACCGTTATGTCACATTGAAGCGGGCATTATATCCGATTCTGGTTGTAACCCAGACCATTCCGACCGTTGCAATTGCACCAGTACTGGTTCTATGGATGGGATTTGGTATGGCACCGAAAATCACTCTGGTTGTTATTACCACATTTTTTCCGATAACCGTAGGACTTCTGGATGGATATGGAAGTGTTGATCCGGATGCGATCGATCTGATGAGGTCCATGGGTGCTACCCGGAGTCAGATATTTCGTCATGTGAAGTTTCCGACAGCATTGCCGCAGTTCTTTTCAGGATTAAGGATTTCAGCTTCGTATGCCGTGGTTGGCGCAGTTGTTGCAGAATGGCTAGGTGGCTTTGAAGGTCTTGGCGTATACATGACAAGAGTACGTAAGGCATATGCTTTTGATCGTATGTTTGCAGTAATTATATTTATTGTGATTATCAGTTTGCTTTTAATGGCACTTGTAGATCTGCTGGGCAGAATATGCATGCCATGGGAAAAAGCAGAGAGGGGAAAGAAATGAGTAAAAGAATTATATCTGCTGTTTTAGCAGCTGCTATGACAGTAGGATTATCAGGATGTGCTTCATCTAATAAATCAGCTTCATCTTCAACAGCTTCAGATACTGACAAGAAATTAACAAAGATTACTTTCTGTCTGGACTGGACACCTAACACAAATCATACAGGTCTTTATGTAGCCCAGCAGCTTGGTTATTACAAAGATGCTGGACTGGATGTGTCTATTGTTCAGCCACCGGAAAATGGTGCAGCTTCCATGTGTGCTTCCGGTCAGGCTCAGTTTGCAATAGAAGCACAGGATACGATGGCTGCCGCTTTAGATATGGACGAACCTTTAGGCATCAGTGCTGTTGCGGCAATTATTCAGCATAATACTTCCGGCATTATGTCCCGTAAGGGAGATGGCATTGAATCTCCTAAGGGATTAGAAGGTCATACATATTCTACCTGGGATTCACCAATAGAACTTGCTATGCTGGACTATGTTATGAAGCAGGATGGCGGTGATTTCAGTAAAGTCAAGAAGATCCCGAATGATATTACGGATGAACCAGCTGCTTTGGCAGCTCATCAGACAGATGCTATCTGGGTGTTCTATGGATGGGGCGGCATCAATGCCAAGATTGAAGGTGTTGATGTAGATTATTGGTCATTTGCGGATCTGGCACCAGAGCTTGACTATTACACACCGGTTATTATCGCAAATAATGATTTCCTGAAAGAACATCCGGATACAGCAAAAGCATTCCTTGCGGCTACCGCCAAGGGTTATGAATACGCCATCAAGAATCCGAAGAAAGCAGCAGACATGTTAATCAAGGGTGATGATACTGGATCTCTGCAGGGATCTGAGGATCTTGTTTATGCAAGCCAGGAATATCTGAGCAAGAAATATCAGGATGATGCTTCAAAATGGGGTGTATTTGATGAAGACAGATGGAATGCATTCTACAAATGGCTCTATGATAATAAGCTGACAACCCATGATCTTACTGGCAAGGGATTTACAAACGATTATCTTCCACAATAAGAATATGGAGATTCATAATGAGTCTTGTTGATGTAAGAAATATCAAAAAAGTATATGATGGACGCACCATTATCCAGCATATCAATATTCATCTCAACAAAGGTGAAATTGTTTCTCTGCTGGGAGTCAGCGGAGCTGGCAAGACTACTCTTTTCCATTGCATATCCGGTCTGATTATGCCGGAAGATGGTCAGGTTTTCCTGAATGGTGAAGATGTCACTGGAAAACCGGGTAAAATCTCTTATATGCTTCAGAAAGATATGCTTTTTCCTTATAAGCACATTATTGATAATGTCGCATTACCTCTTGTTTTAAAAGGCATGAGTAAAGAAGAGGCACGTAAGAAAGTAGAACCTGATTTCAAGGAGTTTGGTCTGGAAGGGACGGAAATGCAGTATCCTTCCCAATTATCGGGAGGCATGCGTCAGCGTGCAGCATTATTGAGAACATATCAGGCTTCCAATGGTGTTGCTTTGCTGGATGAACCATTCAGCGCCCTTGACCAGATTACGAAAGATGCCATGCATACCTGGTATCTGGACGTGATGCAGAAAATTGATTTATCGACTTTGTTTATCACGCATGACATTGATGAAGCAATTACTTTATCAGACCGTATATACATGCTGACAGGGGCACCGGGTGAGATAACCGATGAAATCATTATCAAAGAACCTAAACCAAGACCTGCCGATTTCAATCTTTCAGATGAATTTCTTTCTTATAAGCGAAAGATAGTTTCTTCATTACAGAAAGCAAATCCGACACAGATTATTTAAGCATGAGCTCCCATATGGGAGCTTTTGTGTATTTGATATCCTGTATGTGCGATGTAAAATATAGAAGCTGTTTTAGAAAGAGAAGAAAATGTACCCGGAAAAAGGAACTTACGTATATATACAAAGCTTTAAACATGATGGCAGTCTTCACAGAACATGGTGTCGTGGATTTGTCCTGGAAGCAGATGAGAAACATATTGTTGCAGTAACAGACAGAGCATGGGTAATAGAAGCGGATGGCAGGAAATGGCTGACAAGAGAACCTGCTGTATGTTTCTTTTATGATGACAAATGGTTTAACGTTATTTCCATGATCAGACATACAGGTGTTTTCTATTACTGTAATCTTGCTTCACCATCTGTTTATGATGGAGAAGCAATAAGAAATATCGATTATGATCTGGATGTCAAGCTGTATCCGGATGGAGGATATCAGATTCTGGATGAAGGAGAGTATGCCGATCATGCCAGACAAATGAACTATCCGACAAAGATTATGCGTATTGTTGAGAAACAAATGGATCTTTTAATAGAAATGATGAAAGAAGAAAAAGATCCGTTCAACCAGAAATGCATTGAACACTATTACAACCTATATTTACAGATGCAGGCAGAAGAAAAATAAACTTCTGCCTTTTCTGAATTTTCTACTTTACAAATAAGTAGAATAAATGGTAACATCTTAATCACATTACAGATCAATCTATTCTGCAATGTAAGTAAAAGTCATCTAAAAAAGTTTCAATAAATAGTTGACTTAAACTTCAGATGATGATAATATCATCGAGCACGCTTCAAGAGAAGAGTGCAGAAGTTCTTTGAAAACTGAACAG
>CAZHUX010000020.1:0-29309 GCA_964535445.1 uncultured Galactobacillus sp.
TGTAACCACATTATATCCAAGATATCCGGAAATGAAAGATGGTGAAACAGGAATGAGAAAACATTGATACTCAATACGTACAGCATTAAAACAAATGACCCTGAAACCCTGCTTTATCCACAGATTATCCACGTTATAACCGGATTATCACTGACAATAAATTGATTCGGGTTGTGAATTACCCTTCGTCATGAACATGATCTGATTTTAGAGAATCCTCAGATTACACAGGCATAATAAAATTGTCCGGAATGCAATATTCCGGACAAATATCTATGTCCCAGGAGCACACTTACAATGGTCTGCATTCTCCCTGACCTATTGTCCATCTGTTCAAAGACAATAGTAGAAAGGTAGTTCCAATGAATCATCCTCATGAAATACCGGTAGGACTTTCCGGTATTTTTTCAGTTAGCCATCCCATTTGTACAGATATTGATGCATATCAGGAAGAATGCACCAGGTTATGTATATCTTTCAGAACGATGAATAAACTTAAAGGCTTTTAAATTTAGATATACACAACTTATGTAAGGGTTTGACCATCATGTACCCCTGGTGTAATCACATTATAGATGAGATATTTCTCATTAAAAGATAGTGGGACAAACATGGCACAAACATGACACAAAAACATGATGAATATCACTTTTTCCACATACTTATCCACAATATTCAGACAAAGAACAGGCATGAAAAAAGATATCAGCTCAGAATAGTTACAGACTATCTGTACGGATATCTCTTTTGTATGTTTTATGCTAATGCCTTACCTAATGCTTCACATTCAGCCAGAGCATCTGCGTCTGGTGTGGAGTTGCAGATAACACCATCATTGACAAGGTTTGCACCATCACTTCTCGTGCGGTCAGCCCATGTTCTCATCCATTCACCATCGCCCCATCCATAGGAGCCGAATAAGCCGGTCTTCTTGCCATTGAGGCTGCCTTCTACAGCTGTGAACATTGGTTCAAAAGAACCTTCTTCCAGCTGTTCTGCGCCCATTGCCGGGCATCCGAATGCAACGGCATCATAATCACCGATTGTGCTTGTATCAAATTCATCGGATGTGAATAAAGATACATCAGCACCTGCTGACCTGGCCCCGTTTACAACGGATTCTGCCATTGCTTCTGTGTTGCCTGTTGAAGAAAAATAAACGACTGCGACTTTGCTCATAATACCTCCCTGTTTGCCAGCCTTTCTACTGGCACTCCTGCTTCAAATGCACGACAATAGCTCTTTGTACATGCATCATATTTCTGAAAGAGCTTTACTGCCTCTTCAACATTTCCATAGACTTTCCAGACGCCGTAGATCTTGCAGGGTCTCTTTTCCATGAAACCAATGACATCTTCTGCCGGATAGCCAAGGAAACATCCGATTTCATGAGGAAATTCATTTCCTTCATGGAATCTTGTGATAAGCGTTGTTAAAGCCTGTCCCATATTATCTGTCTGATAACCGCATTTCTTAAGGATGGATCTTGTTTCCGGGTCTTTCAGATCCGCACAGAGTCTTGCCGGACGGAAGACATAGATTAATGCTCTTCCCTCTTTGATTTTGCCAAGAACCATCATCCGGATTCCTTTGCAGGCAAATCTTGCATTCAGATCAGCAACATCATCCAGTAACTGTTCACTTGTTTCATAAGGACAGTTAAAGAGATTTGCCGTCTTGATTCCGGCAAGTACCGGGGAACATGTTTCAACAATCAGTTTTTCAGGCATGTCAGCTCCTTTAGTTAGCTATTGCTAACTTACAGGAACTACTATAGTTTTACTAAGAGTTAGTGTCAACTAACATCAGATGATTTTTTAAAAGAATACTTTTCAATGCAGACGCATTGCACTGATCAATATTCTTTGAAGCAGATAATAAAGTTACATTTTCATACTGCAGATGTTCTTTACAGATATCCAGGAATGGATTCATATATGCATTCTCATCCAGTTCCTTTTCATAATCCTTTACGAAAGCATCATAGTCCTGATCCGCATGGTATCTTGTTCTCAATGCATTGGATGGGGCTATGTCTTTAGCCCATTCATCTATATGAGCATTTTCTTTCTTTATGCCTCTTGGCCATAATCTGTCCACTAAGATTCTGTATCCATCGTCATCGGATGGCTCTTCATAAATTCTTTTAAATCTGATTGTGTATGTCATAATGCTGTTTCTGTAAGTGTGATCATCTGGGAACCATTGTTGTAGTCATAAGATACAGGAGACTTCGATATAAGACCTCTGATGACTTCATTACGGATTTCTCTGTATATGGACGCATCCTTCCAGTATTTGCTGTGCATGTCCATAGCTTCATGCCATACAACCTTTTCAGGTGATGTTTCATCTACCATATTCACGGCATCACAAGGCATGCCATTCAGTAAAACATTATCCAGCAGCTGATATGCAGACAAAGCATCCGCACACATCTGACTGTAGCGGTATCCGAAAAGATATGCTGTTTTCTTTAAATCCTTTAAAGCATATGGCTTTTCATCCAGAACCTTTGTACAGATATCTGCCAGGTTCTTTTCTGCCTTATCAAGTCTTGCCTGTATCCAGCCATGAACATCATCGGGATCACAGGCAGTGTCCAGATCCTCCATATCCATAACAAAAGTATCCGGTATAGACACGCCATCCTTTTCTGCTGTCTTAACAAGATCCTGGTTCAGCTCATTGAGCATTGTTATTTTCTTGTACTGCCATCTTGGCTTTGGTCCGATCATTTCCATCATCATTACCTCTTTCTTACAGTTAAAGAGTGTAACAATGTTTCAATGGTATTTCTGTAACGTATGTTACATATTAATCAGATGTTTCTTCCAGACCTTCCAGATCATCAATATAGATCTTATGATTCTTTACATGAATCAGGCCGTCTTTTTCCATAGCGGATATTTCACGGGATACAGATGGTCTTGTGGCATTGATAAAACCAGCCATTTCTTCTCTTGTCATCGCAACACCCTTTTCCGGATGATTTCCGCTTTTCATCAATAATGTCTTGGCAATGCGGGAGCGTAATGTGGATCCGGAAAGCACCTGTACCCTGTTTTGTAAGAAGAAAGCTTTTTCCGCAAAGATATTTAACAGATTGTTAATTAACTGTGCATGAAAGATACAGGCTTTGCCACATTGTTCGGTCAGGAATCTGCGTGGCAGGCGCAGTACTTCCGTATCCGTTTCAGCTTTGGCAAAGAAGGCATAGGAATCTTTATCTAAGAAAAGCAGTATTTCACCAAATACATCTCCGGGATGATCAAATTCGGTCATGAAAGACTGTCTGCCATCACTGTAATACTTTCCTACTGCCGCTTTACCACTTACAAGAACATGCATGAAAGCAGGTTTGTCATACTGGTCAAAGATCAGTTCCCCTTTCCTGTATTTCTTTATGGCAGCACCACTGCAGCGGATAAGTTCATCGATTTCAGCATCACTGATATCATGAAAAAGAGGACTGCTGCGCCACGAATCAGTCATGATACAGAATCACTTTTCCTTCCTTTAATGTTTCCGGCATGTTAATGACTCTCTGATTCTCAGAGCCTCTGAACCATAAGGCAATATTCTTCTTTTCAAGAATAAACGGTCCATCTACAAGTACATTCAGATAAGAAAGTATTTCATCTGTTACTTCTGTATGTTTTCTTTCTCCGGGTAATAGATCCCGGTCATACACAAAGCCGGTATATGCCCATATGTCTTTATCCGGTCTTTCTTTTTTTACTCTTCTGAGAAGTTTTACCAATACTCTCTGATTCTCCGGTTCAAATGGTTCACCACCAAGTAAAGTCAGTCCCTGAATATTGACATTATCAAGCAAGGCGAGAATATGTTCTTCGGTTTCTTTGGTATAAGGCTTTCCATATTTAAAGTCCCATGTTTCCTGCTGGAAGCACCCCTTGCAATGGTTCGTGCATCCTGAAACAAACAACGTAACACGGCAGCCTTCACCATCCGCAATATCATACATTTTTATATTTCCATAATACATAGTCAAAACCTCTCTGATACTCTGCAGTTTCCTATCATAATGCAAAATCAGATTCCTGCAAATCAGAACACTTTATTTTCTGATGTAATCTTCTTCATTTTCTGTTTATACAGCAGTAAGGCAATGCCGGCAGCGATAAATTCCGTCACAATGAAAGAGAACCATACACCATTGATGCCAATGATTCGACTGAGTATCCATGCACATGGCACAATGATTACAACATATCTTAATAAAGAAATGAAGAAAGAGAGACTGCCTGAACCAAGTGCTTCCATTGTACCGGAAATGACTAAGGATACCGCAGATACCACAAAGCCAAAGCATATGATTCTTAAAGCAGAAGCCCCTGCCGCAATTGTTGTTTCATTATTTGTGAATAACATGATTAACTGTTCCGGCATAATGAGACATAACAGCATACCGACACCCATAACAATCACGCATAATACCAGGGCACTCTTTACAACATCTCTGACTCTCTTTAATAATCCGGCTCCATAGTTATAGGCAATTAATGGCCGGATACCCTGTACAACACCATTGGCACTGAGATAAATGAATGTCTGCAGTTTGTAGTAAATGCCAAGGATCAATACACCGGCATCAGAAAGAGAAGAAAGTATGGCATTGAGACAGGTAATCATGGCAGAAGGAAGTGCCTGGGATAAGATGGCAGGAATACCAATCTGATAGAGTCTTTTATACAATCCTTTATTATGTATGGCTGAAGTAAGAGAAAGCCTTAAGCCTGTATCCTTAAAATGCCAGAATACAAGATAAGAGAGTAAAGTAACCATCTGCCCTATGACTGTCGCAATGGCAGCCCCTTCTATACCCATGGATGGCATAAAGCCATATCCGAATATCATAACGGGATCTAATACAATGTTAGTAACACAACCAAGGATCATGGAAAACATGCTTACTTTTACCATACCGACGGCCTGGAAGAGCTTTTCATAGATTAAAGATACCTGATGAAATACAAGACCTCCGAATACAATTCTGCCATAGACATCGCCATATTGAAGAATGACAGAATCATTAGTAAAGCTGTTTAAAAACGGATGACATAATAATAACAATACAATCATCAGTATCACTGTATGTACAAATGACAATACAAGGCTTAAGGAGGCAGCACCATCTGCCTCTTTCTGATCACGCTGTCCTAAGAAGAATGCTGTTACGGCATTTGCGCCTACGCCAAAGCCTACCGCCACTGCTCCGGATACATTCTGAAGAGGATAAATCAGTGAGAGTGCACTCATGGCTTCTTCAGATATTTTTGCGACATAGAAACTGTCCACAATGTTATACAATGCATTGACAAGCATTGATAAAACCATTGGCATAGACATGGATAAAACTAACGGCAGTATGTTTTTATTACGGTAATCATCTGTTTTCATAAGATACTCCTCAGGGCATTAAAAAAGCCGCATTGTCAGACAATGTGGCGAAAAGATGATCAGATCAGGAAAAATCCACATGAATGTTTTCACTGATAGTTTACAGATGGAAACATATACTGTCAATTTCTCCATAAAGAAAAAACCTTCAGGATTACCTGAAGGTTTCATCACTCAGAATTACTCAGTGAATTGAATTGGTGTAGAACCTGTCATTGCATCTTCAGAAATCAGGTTGATAGATACATCTTCGAGGTTCAGAGTTGTGAACTTTTCTTCTCTTCCACTCTCTGTTACATAGTCCAGAGTGAATGTTGTGCCAGCTTCCTGGTCATCCTTTGTGACTGTAACTTCTGCGCCATCATCCAGTCCATCAGCGGCGTAGTTTTCGCCTTTGTCGGACTCATCGGAGTATACATAGAGTTCTGTAACCTTTTCACCTGTCTTGTTAGTGATCTTGTATTCACCGGATGTTGCTGCTTCTTCTGTAGCTGCTGGTGTTGAAGTAGCGGCAGCGGCTGCTGTTGCCTTAGCAGTGTTGTTAGAAGAGGATGAGCATGCGCCAAGGCTTACAGCCATAACGCCAGCACATAATGCTGCATAAAACTTTTTCATATTCTTTTTCTCCTTATCGTTGTTTTTGAACGACCTTGTCAGTATAGCCACAAATACATGTATCGTCAAACTTTTCAAATTATCCATAACCAGTGCTTTGTATATTACATGTCAGTCATATTCTTACATTCTGTAAATGTTTTCAGAAAGCTAATGAAAATAATTATGTTTTGCATTACAATAGTCACTATGAAAAATGAACAAAAGAATCTTTTTATATTTATATTCAGTATGCTTGTCTTCGGAACAATCGGATTATTCCGGAGAAATATCAACCTTCCCTCTTCCTTCATTGCCTGCTGCAGAGGCATTGTAGGTGCAGCCTTTCTCTTCTTATATGCGGCCGTAAGGCATAAGAAGATCGCCTGGAACCAGTTAAGAAAACATATGATCTTACTGATCATTTCCGGTATTGCGATGGGATTCAACTGGATCTTTTTATTTGAGGCTTACAGATATACTACTGTTGCCATTGCGACACTATGCTATTACATGGAACCGATTATTCTGATTCTTGCTTCACCACTCGTTCTCCATGAAAAACTGACTGCCAAAAGAGTCTCAGCAGTCATTATAGCTGTAGCCGGCATGGTACTAGTTTCAGGTGTTATTGGCAATTCTTCCCTCACAGTTGAATCATTCAAGGGAATTGTATTCGGATTAATTGCGGCAGTGTTATATGCAACAGTTGTTCTGATAAACAAGAAGATACCAGATACCAACAGCTATGACAGAACCATGATGCAGCTGTTCTTGGCTGGCGTGACATTAATTCCTTATGTACTGCTTACCGAGAATACTGCTTCCCTGCATGCGGACACAAGGTCTATGATCCTACTTGCGGTTGTATGTCTTGTACATACAGGTCTTGCCTATGTTTTATTCTTTGGCAGTATGGATCATCTGCCTGCCCATACCATTGCCGTATTAGGCTATATTGATCCGGTTACTGCTACCCTGTTATCTGCCTTATTGTTAAAAGAGCCTATGAATATATGGCAGGTCATCGGAGCTGTGATGATTCTTTTAGCCGCAGCCTTTTGTGGATAAGTGTTCTTTGATCATATCCAGCAGTTCTTTCTCTGCTTTTCCTAATCCCTCCTGCTGCTTGACAGCCGCATAGATAATTCTTTCTTTTGGCAGAGATGTAGTTCTGACTCTTTTTAAAATGCCCTTTTCAAGATCATCCTTAACTGCCTGTTCCGGGAATATGCCAATACCAAATCCCTGTCGTGTGAGTTCTACTGCCTCGGCGCCTGATCTGGTTGTCACAGCCGGTGAAAAAATCAGGCCTGAGTCCCAGAACCACTCATCAATCGTTGCCCGGATACCATTTCTTCTGTCTGTCGAGATCACCGGATATTCCAGTAACTGCTGTGGTGTATAGATTCTCTCAAGATTGACTGGATAATCTTTTGATACACAGGCAATATCCTGTACAACTGCTGCTTTTCTTAAGTCAAGTCTTGTACCATATTCCAATGGTGTCACGAGAAAAGCTAATGATATCTCTCCACTTTCAAGCATCTTAGTTAAATGATGTACGGTATCCTCATGAATCTGTACATGGATTTGAGGATGCTTTTTCTGATAGGCAAGAAGAACGGGAGAAAGGAATGACTGCAGGGCTGTTAATACAGTGCCAATGCATAAATAAGCAGGTGCCTGCATCTGTTCCTTCATTAATCTTTCACCCTGGTCAATTTCATGGAAGGCACTCTGCAGGCTTTCATACAGAATCTCCCCTTCTTTGGATAAAACCAGACCATTCGTCGTCCGGTAAAACAAACGGCACCCGCAGGATTCTTCTAACCGCTTGATTGTCTGGCTGACAGCTGATTGTGTAACGCATAGTTTCTCTGCCGCACGTGTAAAACTGCCTTCAGAGGCTGCATAGTAAAAAACACGATAGTATTCCAGATTTGTAATCATACATACTCCATTAGATTAACTAATACTTGTTAAAGTTATTATAACTTGAATTAGATGACAAAGCATACTATTTCTGAATATAGAAGAGGTGATTTCAAATCATGAAGAAGTTATTATGGCAGCCTTCCGAACAGTGGATCGATAACGCCCGTATGAGCGATTATATGGCTTATGTAAACCGTACATATAATCGGAATTTCAGGGATTACATGAGCTTATGGAACTGGTCCGTCAATGATCCTTTGAATTTCTGGGACAGCATCTGGGATTATTTTAAGGTCATTGGTGACAAACCGGAAGGAAGTGCTCAGAAGTCTGTATTGGAATGGCGTAAGAGCAAATGGTTCCCCGGAGCAAAGCTGAACTATGCAGAGAACATGCTGAGATATCTGGATACAGATGATGAAAAAATTGTTTTCTATGGTGAAAACAAAGCAGTCAGAAGACTCTCTGGCAAAGAGGTCAGAACCCTGGTATTCAAGACGGCAAGAGCATTAGAAAAAGCAGGTGTAAAGAAAGGTGATGTTGTGGCCGGCTATATGCCTAACCTTCCTGAAACAATCATTGCCATGTTAGCCACAGCAGCAATCGGTGCCATCTGGTGTTCTTGTGCAACAGATATCGGACCAATTGCCGCAATCGACAGAATCGGTCAGACAAAGCCTGTGATTCTCTTTACAGTTGATGGTTATTACTACAAAGGAAAGACATTCTTAACATTGGATAATGCTTCTAAGATAGCCGCAGGTATTCCTTCTGTCCGTAAGATTGTGGTTACTCATTATGCGGGTAATGAAGAGGATGTAAACAATATCCCTGATGCAGTCACATACAATGCATTTACTGATGGAGAAGATGGCAATGAGATTGCCTATGAGAGATATCCGTTTGAGCAGCCGTTAGTTATCATGTTCTCTTCCGGTACTACCGGCAAGCCAAAGTGCATGGTACAGTCTGCCATGGGATTGTTACTGAATCAGTTGAAAGAGTTGGCACTTCATTCTGATATCGGTGATAAAGACAGGATGCTGTATATCACAACCTGTTCCTGGATGATGTGGAACTGGAATGCCAGTGCGCTTGGCTTAGGATGCCAACTGGTACTGTATGATGGTAATCCATCCTATCCGGATACCTCTGCTATATGGAAAGTCATAGAGAAAGAAAAGGTAACTGTATTTGGCTTAAGTGCAAGTTACATCCATGCATTGGTAAGAGAGAACTTCTCACCAAAGGATACTGTAGATCTCACATATTTGAGAGAGATCTCACAGACAGGTTCTGCCTTAAGTGATGCCGGTTTCAACTTTGTTTATGAAAGGATCAAGAAAGATCTGTTCTTTAACTCCATAGCTGGTGGAACAGATATCAACGGATGCTTTGCGATAGGTTCGCCAATCCGTCCTGTATACAGTGATGAATTACAGGGGCCGGGACTTGGCATGAAGATCAACTGCTATGATCTGAATGGAAAACCGGTAATGGATCAGGAAGGTGAACTTGTATGTGAATTGCCAGAACCAAGTATGCCTTTATACTTCTGGAATGATCCTGATGGAAAGCGGTATGAACATGCATACTTTGATGTATACCCGGGTATCTGGAGACATGGTGACTATGTATCCATAGACTCTAAGACGCATGGCATTACCTTCCATGGACGCAGTGACTCTGTCTTAAAACCATCTGGTGTCAGAATCGGTACATCAGAGATCTACAACATTGTCGAGTCATTCCCTGAAGTACAGGAATCCCTTGCGGTAGGTCAGGATTATCATGGTGATCAGCGTGTCATTCTCTTTGTACAGTTACGTCCTGCATATCAGAATCTCGCTAGTGGTGATGAGCTGGATGGTGACTTTGTCAAAAGAGTCAGGACGGCACTACGCACAAAGGCAAGTCCACGTCATGTTCCATCCAGAATGTTTGCAGTACATGATATTCCACATACATTGAATGGCAAGAAAGTTGAAAGTGCTGTTACAAATATTCTGAATAACAGATCCGTCACAAATCGTGAAGCTCTTTCTAATCCAGACAGTCTGGATGAGTATGAAGAGATTCATAAGAAAGAATTATCAGATTAAAGATTGAAGGATGACCAATACCAGGTCATCCTTCTTTTTTACTTCTGACCTGCTTTTAGTGCATAATCAAAAAAACCATATGGATCAGTGTCCATATGGTCAGTAGATTTCTGTTAGAAATAGTTTTACAGATGCAGTACGCGTTCCTTGATTTCCTGAGTTCTGCCCTGATTCCAGAACTGCGTTCCGATGTATCCGCAGGTACGTCTAGCGACATTCATCTTGTTCTGATCCGTATTGCCGCAGTTCGGGCATCTCCAGATCAGCTTATGATTCTCATCTTCAACGATCTGGATTTCACCATCATATCCACACACCTGGCAGTAATCAGACTTTGTATTTAACTCTGCATACATGATTGTATTGTAGATATGCTTCATTAATGCTAATACAGCCGGGATGTTATTCTGCATGTTCGGCACTTCTACATAGGAGATAGCTCCACCCGGAGATAACTGCTGGAACTTTGCTTCCTCAGTCAGCTTATCAAAGGCATTGATCTGTTCTGTAACATGAATGTGATAAGAGTTCGTAATGTAGTTCTTATCCGTTACGCCCTTGATGATACCGAATCTTTCCTGCAGACACTTGGCAAACTTATAGGTTGTAGATTCCATTGGTGTGCCATATACAGAGAAGTCAATGTTTGTTTCCTTCTTCCATTTATTGCATGCATCATTCAGATGCTGCATAACCGCAAGACCGAACTTCTCTCCTTCCGGGGTTGTATGGGACTTACCGGTCATATATCTGACACATTCCGCAAGACCACCATATCCCAGGGATATTGTAGAATATCCGTTATAAAGCAGTTTATCAATGGTTTCACCCTTCTTTAAGCGGGCAATAGCACCATATTGCCATAAGATAGGAGCACTGTCAGATAATGTACCCTTTAATCTGTTATGACGGATCATTAAGGCTCTGTAACAGAGATCCAGTCTTTCATCAAAGATCTTCCAGAACTTCTTCATATCCTTATGAGAGGAACATGCAACATCTACAAGGTTGATCGTTACAACACCCTGGTTGAATCTGCCATAGTACTTATGCTGACCAGGCTTTGAATTCAGGGCATGTTCTTCATTCTGCCAGCCGTTATCTGTAAATCTGTCCGGGGTTAAGAAGGAACGGCAGCCCATGCATGGATACACATCACCCTTTAACTGTTTCATAAGCTTTGCGGAAATATAGTCAGGAACCATTCTCTTGGCTGTGCATTCTGCCGCAAGCTTTGTCAGATAGTAATACTTGGAATCCTTGTAAATATTATCTTCATCCAGACAATAGATCAGCTTAGGGAATGCAGGTGTAATCCATACACCCTTTTCATTCTTGACACCCTGCATTCTCTGCTTGAGCATCTCTTCAATGATCATGGCAAGATCTTCTCTTGTCTGACCAGCCGGAACCTCATCCAGATACATGAATACAGTCACAAACGGTGCCTGACCGTTGGTTGTCATTAAAGTGATGATCTGATACTGGATAGTCTGAACACCAGTCTTTACTTCTCTTTTGACTCTTTCTTCCGCAATGCGGTTGATCTTGTCATTGTCAATTTCAACACCAGCCGCAGCCATCTCTTCCGCAACAGCCTTTCTGTACTTCTGACGGGATACATCCACAAATGGGGCAAGATGAGACAGTGTGATTGTCTGACCGCCATACTGGTTGGATGCGACCTGGGCAATGATCTGCGTTGCAATGTTGCATGCTGTCGCAAAGGAATGCGGTTTTTCAATCTTGGTACCGGAAATAACCGTGCCATTCTGCAGCATATCTTCCAGGTTTACCAGACAGCAGTTATACATCGGCTGGGCAAAGTAGTCCGCATCATGGAAGTGAATGATGCCCTTTTCATGTGCTTCCCAGATATCCTTAGGCAGTAAGAATCTCTTTGTAATATCCTTGGAAACTTCACCTGCCATATAGTCACGCTGGGTAGAATTTACAGTCGGGTTCTTATTAGAATTTTCCTGCTTGGCTTCTTCGTTAGTATTGCCAAGTAAAGAAAGAATCTTCTTATCTGTTGTATTGGCCTTACGTACCAGTGCTCTTTCATAACGGTAAGTAATATAATTATGTGCTACCGTATAGGCACCGCTTGCCATTAAGGCATTTTCGACAATATCCTGGATCTCTTCTACAGAGATAGATCTCTGGATATCGTTGCATTTGGCAATGACTTCATTGGCGATTTCAATGACTTTTTCAGATGGGATCTGCTTATCTGCGACAGTAGCCGCATCTGCTTTACGGATCGCATTAACGATCTTATCGGCGTCAAAAGAGACTTCTTCACCGCTTCTCTTGATTACATTCATGTTGTGTTCCTCCTGATAATGATCAGAAAGTTGGATTTCCAACTTTCTTCGTGCACATACAAATATAGTATTGAATTTCTAACTGTGCAAGGAAAACAATGTGAAAATAAAAATGTAATATTTTCATATCAGGTTGGATCTTCTAAAAAGCTTTTCATATAGGTATACCAGAAGGTATCGGTTCCATATGTCTGCCAAAGCATCCATCCTCTTTCATTTTTCAGGGATTCAATCTTTGATGTATCACCAGAGAAATATGCCTTATTGCACTCTGTCGCAAAGGAAGCCATCTCATTGCGTACTTCATCAGAAATATTCAGAGAAGACAAATCATCTGAAGTCATGCGGTATACCGTTTCATTAAATCTTTCTTCTGCTTTGTCTTTTAAAATACCTAATTCCTTCATTGTATAGGTAAAGGAATCTCTGGAAGCTGGTATTGTTACCGTGCTGTAGCGTAATGGATAAACAGACATGGATTCTGTACAGATATCCGTTAATCCGTTTTCAGAGGCTTCATGCTGGAGATGGGAGTGACCGCTGAGATTTAAGAATACATGATGTTTTTCCAATATCCGGTCTACTTTCTCATAGTTATTCATGACAAAGCCTTTATACAGGAAATCAGACTGTTTCAATACGTTCTGATGGGACATGGAGATGACTCTGGCACCGGCCTTATCAGCCTGAGTCAATGCATCTTCCATCCATTTAAGCGTCTTATCAGATAATTCTCCCGGATGATCTTCCGTATTGGCATCTAATGCCATTACATAGAGATTATCACTGAGGGCATACATATAGGAGAAAGATGAATCATCTCTGCTTATCGCCTGATCATAGCCGAATTCAGACATGATCTTCTTAAAGTCAGACTGTGATACATTTACGACATGATCTGCCTCATCATCGATATAGGACATGGCATAAGGGTAGTTAATATCATGATTGCCCGGAATGACTAATACAGGTATGTTATTTTCCTCTTTTATCTTTTCCAATATCTGCTTAACATACTCCAGAGAAATTCTTTCACCATTAAAAGCAAGATCACCGCATAATAAAACAGCATCCGGTTTTTCTTCTTTTACCTTCTTTGCGAACTGATCCAGAATCTGATTGCCGTATTCGATCAGCTTGCCGTCATTTGTTGTAAGAAGCTGGGCAAAGGTACTTCCATCGTTATAAAGAGAAGGAGAAAGATAATGCGGGTCTGTTGCGACCATTAACTTTACTTCTTCATTTTTCTTTACCTTTGGAAATGTTTCAGTTTCCTGTTTGCATCCCATCGTTCCAAGCAGACATGTCATAAGCATAATCACCAGATATTTCTTTTTCACTTCAAATACTCCTGTATCTGTTGCAACTGGTTTAAAGCACATGTTCTTCCTTCAATGTAAACTCTTTTCAATTCATTCGGATCATGACAGACAGAACCTATGTTAAGTGCTTTCTCAGGACGGATGACATATACTTTTCCTTCCTTTTCTTCTTTGACTACAGAGGCAATTTCTGCATTGTATGCCTGCCATCTGTCTCTTAATTCTTCATACAGAAGAGGATATTTATGAAGAGCTGTCTTCATGATCATCAGCATTTTCCTGTCATATGGTTTCTTGCAGTAATCTGCAGGCTGGGTAAGGATGACGACATTACGGTCATAACCCTTCTCTTCAAAGAATTTTAAAGGAACAGAATCTGCACACCCTCCATCTGCGATTTCTTTATCATCTACATGTACAGGCTTTGAAACAATCGGCATAGATGCACTTCCCTGAATCCATAAAAGATCCTCTTTACCGCCATCCGTGCACTTATGATATAAAGGTTCAGCTGTATGCATATCTGTAGCGACACACCAGAATTCCATGGGATTCTTTGTGAATGTTTCCGTATCCCATGGATCCAGAACTGAAGGCAGAAGCTGATAGTCAAACTTGCTGCCATAAAGATCACCTGTTAAAAGCCAGGAGCGGATGGAACAATACCGCCATTCTTTACAAAAGCGGGTATTATAGCGCAATGCCCTGCCTATCTGTTTTGATTTGATGTTACAGCCAAACGCAGCTCCGGCAGATACGCCAACAGCACCATCAAAGTCAATATTGTTTTCCATGAATACATCAATGACGCCAGCCGTAAACAATCCTCTCATGGCGCCGCCTTCCATGATTAATCCTTTTTTCATATCAGTTATCCTCGAATATATATGTCTGTCCCGGTAATGTTTCTAATGGCACATGTCCATTGCACATCATCATACGCGTCACTGACCAGGTATTCGTTAAAAGTTTCTTTAATGTCTTTTCCTGTTCTCCGGTAACAGGTATTCCTTCACCACGTATGTTTTTGATGATGACACTGTATGGATTCCCGGTTGTCATATACTTCCAGATCATTTCCAGTAATGCATCAATGAAATCATCTGTAACATGAATATCATGGATGAAGTACTGTCTTAACGACTTCCATGCATTGTCCTTTAAAGGATAGCCGTTATGAAGAATGTCTTTCATCTCTCCATAACCCGGAAAACCAGTTGGAACAGAGGCATGTAACTGACGCAGTTTTTCTTCCTGTGCCTTCTCCAAACCATTCACAATCAGTTCATTGCCATGTAATGTACATGGTATTTCTTCATGATTATTCATAAGTTCTCTTAACATGCTCATGACAATTTCTTCATTGGAATCATCATAACCATGACGCTTTCTGTATAACGTTCCTAAATCACCTACAGAAAGAATGGCATAGAGGTACGGGATGAATGAGATACAGTCATATAACCAGCTCATCTTTTTGCGTCTTGCCTGAAATTCTGGTGTATCTGTTTCTTTGTCATATACTTCTTTCACATCTTCAGGAATAATCAGATGCATGTCATTATCAATGACACAGGCATAATCCATAGAGCGTAATCTGTCGGCACTCTGATAAAAGGATTTTGCCGGTATCACAGGTCCATGTTCTGAAACATATTGAAAGAAATCAATGTCTTCATCACGAAGAATGATCATTCTTTCTCTCATAACGGATGGTGTCAATAAAGCCTCCGCAAGTTTATCCGCAATATCAGAAACAGGCGCATTCTGGTCTATACCGGCAGAAAGCGCAAATTTATGAAACCATGCGGCATCATGCTTTAACAGTAATGTATCTTTTAACTTCATACTATTCCTTCAAAAGTTTCTTTACATCAGGAATTGCTTCAGAGAGGTCATGGACTACCGCAAGTATATTTGTCTGTGTTTTATAGAAATCATGCAGAGAAGCACGTTCTATCGCAATAACAGATGCACCTGTCTTTTCGGCAGATAAGATACCGCTTTGGGAATCTTCAAAGACAAGCACATGATCCTTTACGCCTAATCGCTTCATGGCTTCTTCAAACATACCTACTTTATTCTTATAGCTGCCATCATCATAGACAATGGTATCCGGATCAATCCACTTGTCTAAATGAAACTGCTGTCTGAAAAAAGTAATATTTTCAATAATAGAAGCACTGGCAATGGTAAAAGGAATGTGATTCTCTTTCAAAAGATCAAACATCTCTTCTGCCCCATTGCATAAGTGAGCACCACCGGGAGTACTGGCTACGGCATCACGATACATGGCTTCTTTTCTTTGTGAATAGGCTTCACACTCTTCTTCACTGAGTTTTCCATCTGACATCTTTCTGAATATTTCTACATTTGGCAATCCGGAATATTCCTTATCCATTTCTTCCATGGTCAGATGTTTTCCTGCTATTTCCATGCGAAGCTGATCAAATACTTTCAGATGATATTCAGAGTCAAAGAACAAAGTACCGTTAAAGTCAAATATCACGCCATTTAACATGTTTCCTCCTTCATCCTTTTACGGATCATATCAATGATTTCTGCACAATGCAGGGATGCCTTTAAAGGCATGATATTACTATCTGTCTGATGCAGATGCAGCAGCGTTTTAAAGTGCTCTATCTCACCATAGAAGTCATCCACTTTATATGGCTTATAGTAGGTTGCGGCATTATCTGATGTAATCAGATCTGCTTCTTCAGGACGATGCATATTGTGAATAATAAGCTTACCCTTTGTACCTTCGATGATGCCATCTCTTGGTTTTTCCCTGTCCATGGCACACTCTATATCTACCTGTATATTACCAGCATGCATAAAGACATGATCATATACATCTACGCCATCTTTATATACGGTATCTGTATGATCTACTGTAAGAGGTTCTTTCAGATAATCATCCAGCCAGCCGATACAGTAAATGCCTGTGTCATATAAGGCGCCTCCACCAATCGGATCCAGGTAATAGTGACTGCCCGGTTTATTCTCATCGACAAGATTGCAGAAAGAGAAATGCATAGACACAATGTCTCCTATTGCATTCTGATCTATCAGGGTATGAATATCCTGATACATTGGTGTAAACCTTGTCTTCATGGCTTCCATAAACAGAATGTCTGTTTTACTATGACATGCAATGATTTCCTGCATCTCTGATGCATGTAATACAGCCGGCTTTTCACATAAGACAGGCTTTCCTGCCTGCATGCATCTGAGAGCCCATTCCTTATGATACTTATGCGGCAAGGCAATATATACAGCATCTACCTCAGGATCTTCAATAATATGTTCAAATCCTCCATAAGCATGCGGTACATGATATTCATCCGCAAAGATCTGTGCCTTTTCTTTTGTGCGGCAGGATACCGCTGTCAGTCTGCAGGAAGAATCATGCTGAAGACTCTTTGTAAAACGATGTGCAATATTTCCTGCACCAATAATACCCCAGTTAATCATACATACCCCTTTTTAAAAAAGAGCTGTACAAGATGTACAACTCTTATAGAATGTCAGTCCTGAAACTTCTTCTCATCATCCTCTATCTCAGCTTCAAGCTTTTCCTCTTCACTCTTTCTGAGATAAAGTTCATTTTCAATATCATCCTTCATGGCAGGATTTGGTGCGATTGTCATACGGAACTCAAGATCTTCAATCTTCTTCTTGATATCCGCAAGCTGACTCTTCTTGTTATCAATACCATCCTGAACTCTCTTATATGCATTGTTCTTCTTGGCATCCCAGAATACTTCCTTGGTCTTGTTGAACTCATCCCAGAGAGCATCATTCTGATCCTTGCCGGAATAGCCTGCAGCTCTCCATTCCTTATCGAGTTCCTTCATGCGTTCAGTATTTGTACGGCCATAGTCCTGCGTATCAGAAATATTCCTCGCTTCTGTGATCAGTTCCTTTTTCTTGGCAATAGAAGCTTCCCATTGCTTGGAGCGCTCATCGAAGAACTTCTGTCTCTCATCACGGAACTGATGTCTTAATTCATTGAACTTCTTCCAGAGATCTTCATCGTCATCGTGACCTGCAGATCCGGCAGCTTTCCATTCTTCAAACAGGGAATTCAGCTTTGTGCCGGCTTCCTTCCAGTTTGTAACATTGGTAATGGCATCCTTTGTTCTTGCAAGAATGTCTTCCTTCTTTGCCTTGGCTTCTGCCCTGTGAGCATCAAGATTTTCACGATATTCCTGCTGCTTAGTACGCAGAACATTATCAATCTCATTTAATGCATGTACGAACTGACGGTCAGCATCATCACCAGCCGTACCGATATTTCTTAATTCGTTACGCAGATCTCTTAACTGATTTCTGGCATCACGATAGTTGGAAGCGTCCTTTAAGGCCTCTGCCTTTGTAACAATTTCTTCCTTGGCAGTATTGTTCTGCTTCATCTGTTCGACTCTTGGACCATATTCTGCCAAAGCATCATCGAAACGCTTCTGCAGTTCCTTTTCAACAGGTGTTCCAAAGTCATCATATTCATTCCATTCATTCTTGAGGGATTCCATGGCGCTTTCAATATCGCCATCACCTTCACCTTTGGCAAGAAGTTCTGCCTGGTAGGCCAGATCGCGCTTTGTACGGATACCGTTTTCCATATCCTCTAAGGCATGATCACCATGTGATGTTCCGTATTCTGTATTTCCGCCTTCATCCTTTGAATGCGTCCAGGAGAACATCGTGTAATCACCGTTTACTTCGATACCGAACCAGCGTCCATGTCCATCATCAGCATCTTCTTTTGGCTGGCACGGATTCCCTTCTGCATCCTTTGCACCATAGAGAAACGTAATAACCGTTCCATCAAAGGTCTTATGATTTCTCCTTATGGTCTTTGCAAATTCATCATTAAACTCAGGCTTTTTCATTCGTAAGCACTCCTTTTTTACAACAATACTAATATTTTACACTATTTAGGCATATTTTCACGAAATATCGTCACAACTTTGGATTAGTTTTATGAAATTCTTCCAGTTCTTCCATCAATGCTGCATTTCTTTTTCCTGTCATAAGCACATCATTGTAGTGATAATAATCATCAGATCCATGAACCGCAATATAAGATGAAGCATCATGATCTACGGTCAGCTGGGTTACGACTAACAGCAATTCCTGATTCGAGGCATGTTTTTCAAGGAAAGTAAACAGATGATGCATTTCATCATCAATGTCCTTTACCATATCATGCATGTCAGATACTTTTTCAGAATAGAGTTTCTTATAATCCATATTCTGATCTTTTAAACATGCATTCAGGAATGAAAGAATGATCTCATCCATACGTCTCTGGTCAGAACCATATGCGCCAGAAGCTTCATGCATGGCTGCCTGTTTCTGATATGAATCACGCAATTCCATAAGAGCTTCTTTTGTGTTGTCTTTCTGACTCAGATCTTTCAGAGGATCATGAAGCTGTCTTAATGCCTGTTCCAGTTCCACTTCCTTATGAATTTTTGGAAGAATGCCATCTAACAGCAAATCGGTTACGGAGATCTTCTCATCCCATTGTGCCTTTTCCATGCGTTCATCTATTTCAGCAGTTTCATTTCCATCCAGAATATCCGCAATGTGATAATCCTCTTTATATTTCTTATAGAGAGAATAATATGCCGCAAAGTCACCCGCAATTCTTTCATCATGAAGATACTGGCCTATCAAGGATTCATCAATCGGGAAACCTGCCTCTTCATATAAAAGCATTGCCTGTGATAAATCTTCCCATCCTCTTGGTGTGACATAGGATTTCCCATCTACGGTAGATTCGATATGGAACAGATCTTTCTGATGCACATCGAGATAAGAAGAGACTGCCTTGTGCAGATGGTTGGAAAGAGCATATGCCTTCCATGCTTCATAATCTGCCTCTATTGGCAATACCTTTAATCTGTCTAATGTCGCAATATCAAAGCTGCGGGCACTCCGGTTGAATACAGAAGGATTGCCGGCTGTTACAATAACCCATCCTTCCGGTAATCTGTGATTGCCAAAGGTTTTATACTGCAGAAACTGCAGCATGGAAGGTGCTAATGTTTCCGATACACAATTGATTTCATCTAAGAAAAGAATACCTTCCTTATGAGAACTGGCAGCCATGGTTTCATACACAGAAGCAATGATTTCCGAAAGTGTATATACCGATACATCATATGTCTTTCCTGCATAGGTTCTTTTCTCTATAAATGGAAGTCCAATCGCAGACTGGCGGGTATGATGTGTCATGGAATACGATATACATGCAAGATCCATCTCTTCCGCAATCTGGGAAACAATGGCAGTCTTGCCTATACCGGGAGCTCCGATCATGAATACCGGTCTCTGTTTTTCCAATGGAATACGATAGCTGCCGAATTCATCTTTCATCAGATATATGGTAACTGCTCTTTTAATCTGTTCTTTAGCCTGTGCTATATTCATGATAAATCTTCTCCTTTATACAATATACGGATAATCCAGGGTGGTAATGATGCTGTATCTTCCCCTTCGTCTTCCATCACAAAAGCTGTCTTATAAGATGGCGGTTCACTTGGAAATGTACCTCTGCCATCACTGAAGTACAGCAATCCCTTCATTTCCTTTAATTCCCCTTCATCCATCAGTTCATTGACTCTTTCAAATACGGGTCTGAAGTCTGTACCGCCAAAGCCATGCAGATTCAGATGCTGTATCCAGTGATCAAATTCATCCTGATTATGAATACATACTTCTTCCTGAATCTTTGCGTCACACTGGAGAATGTACACATTCATATCTTCAAAAAACATTCCGGATGTCTTTAATACATCGTATGTCTTTTCCAGGAAATGTCTTACTTTATCTCCCTGGGTACTGCCGCTAGTATCAATGGCGATCACAAAGTCACGGATCCGCTTGTCTTCCTTATACTCTAATGGTTCAATCAACGGCATATTATGGTACAGATGCAGACCATAGGTATACCAGACATAGTCATAGGAATCCACATCCAGCTTCAGTTCTTCATTGTTTACCGCAAACCTTCGCAATAATTCCGTAAAATCTTCATGTTTATAGGCATGCATACTGAATAACTGACTTAGGGTACCCGTTTCATACCCTCTCATCTTTTCATAGTGTTCTGCCTGTCTTTTGGTTTCCTTACGGGTATTCTCCCAGGAAGACCGGTTCTCTTTCTGTTTCAGATCACTTTCTGCAATGATGTGTTCTTCTTTCTTCTGTGCTTCACCCCATAAGACATGCATGTCTCTTCTGAAAAGGGAGGCATAGCCAAGCCATCTTCTTTTTTCCTTAGGGTGTTCTAAAAGATATACATAGATGGCATCCGCATTGAGTTTTGTCTTTTCCCCTAATTCTTCTAACATGGAGCGGCGCATGTCATCGCCTTCCGTCTCCGCTTTTTTCCAATGCAGCTGTAATATGACATTCTCTACTGCCAGATCTGCGGCCAGGTCCCATACCTGTCCTTCCAGCTTTTCATAGGCGAACATATGGGTAAAAAGACAATGCATGATGGTATGAAGATATAAACGAATCACTTCAGAAGGATCCTGTTCATACATCTGAGTCACAATACTGGCTAATGCATATATCTGCGTGCCGTCTGTTCCAAAAGAGACACCCGGTCCCTTCTCATCTTCTCCGGCCGTAAAGATGACCGGCATTCTTAACATAGCCCGGTTTAAATAAGGCATGCCGGCAATGATTTCTTCCTGACTCAGAGTCAGAATCTTACGGGCAATACCCTGATATGGTATTTCTTTTGTGATTGTGGAAAAAGTATCTGTTTCAGACATATCGGTATTGTATCAGATTCTCATAGAAAAACAGATCTTTACGATCTGCATTTCTGTCTTTAATCTGTACGCAATGCCTTGACCGGATCACTCTTGGCTGCTTTGCGGGAAGGAATCAATCCGCCTAACATCGTTAATACTGTACTTAACAGGATTAACAACAGGGAATCCAGTACCGGTAAGGAAGCTGTGACATTGGTACGGTTCGTGTAATTATGAATGAACATATTTGTCGGTACAAGCAGTATCAGCGTGAGGACAATTCCGATCACACCTGCTAATAAGCCGGTAATAAATGTTTCTGCATTGAATACCTGTGAGATATTCCGTTTGGAAGCACCGATCGCTCTTAAGATACCGATTTCCTTCTGTCTTTCAAGAACGGAAATATACGTAATAACACCAATCATAATGGATGAGACAACCAGTGATATTCCGACAAAGGCAATTAATACCACTGATACAGTATTTACAATATCCGTAACACTGCTCATTAAGGCACCTACCATATCAGTATAGGAGATAACCTTATCATCCTGTCCTGAAGCTTTCATCTGACTGTTATAGTTATCAAGTATCTTCTTCACACTGTTCTTGGCATCAAAGTTCTTAGGATAGATCACTATCTCCTTTGGAGAATCTTCATCCGCATATCCCAGTTTCTTCAGATTATCTTCATAGGAAAAATTCTGTGTATTCATTAAGGAAGAGAAGAATGTCTCCAGCTGATTTGTGTCCATTTTTAAGGAAATGGCAGATGTAAATGCCTCAGGATCTATCTTCATTGCGGAAGGCAGCGATGCAAGTGTTGTCTGCATGGATCTTGAAATGGCATTTGTGATTTCACTCATCATTTGGGCAGATACCTTCTGCATGTTTCCGGCTAAGGCATTTCCATAAGAAGAAAGCAGTGCATTTACCTGTGTCTGAAGAGCATTCTGATCAATGGTTTCTGATACCATTGCAGAGATAAGAGACTGTGCTTCAGGCTGGGCCATATAGCTGCTTAAAGATGTTTGCACAAGGTTCTGTAATGTAGAAGTATCCTGTGTTTTTAACCAGTTCTGATACCCTGTGGCAAGCTTTTCTATAAATGCCTTTGTTTCATCTTCTGTTAAAGACAGGTCTTTTTCAGAAAGAATCTTCTGCATTTCATCATATGCAGTTTTCCTGGCCTCATCACTGGATAAATACTCTTTTAAACCGGCAAAAGGATCCTCTGCCTTACCGGCATCCGTATCCGCATAAGCATCCATCACTTTCTGCATGACCTGATTGATTTCATCTCCGGTTAATCCATTTTTCAGTTTTTCATTCAGGAAATCAGAAATCATTTTCTGTGCTTCGGGATCTGATTTCAGATAATTTGAGAAAGACAAAGATTCACTCTGTGCCTGGATCTGTGCCATCTGATCTTTCTGCCCATCCCCATTCATGTATGTCTGATATCCGGTTAATAACTGGTCAATCTGATTCTGTAAGGTCTTTGAATCAGGCTGTTTTACAGCAGACTGCAGTAATATCTGTAAAGTATTCTGATTGATTGTAATGGAACCGGATAAGGCAGAAGGATCTATCATCCTGCTGAGATCCTGCGGATTGACAGAGGCTGATAATGTATTTGCGTCAAATTTCAGTTTTGAAGTATCAAACTGGAAAGCAGATGCGAGTTTCTTTTCGTCTACCTGGAATAAATCCTGCAGATTCATATCTGTATTTTCTACACCAAAGGCAGTGCCGGTAAAGATGTTTGTATCAGGATCTGCCAGTTGTGCTTTGACAACTTCTGAATTACGGTTCTGGTCAATGACATGCTGCGTAAGAGAAGAAGGATAGTCAATACCTTCTGTTAACATACCTGTTTCCTGATCACTCTTAGGCTGCACGACCCCGACAACCTTAATATCTTCTCCATCTTTCACAAGACTCTTTACATAATCCGCATCCTGACTCTGATCTGTCCATACCTGCATATCCGGATCATATTTATATAAAGAAGAATTATTTACCAATTTAAAGGAAGCTCCCAGTAAATCCTTATAGGACCATTCCTGATGAGATTCACTGGTTTTTCCAGAAGATGTATTCTCATTCTTTTCAAAAGATTCCACCATATTCTGAAGTTCACTGTAATCCTTTAAACCTAATGTATACAGTGTCATATCAGTAATGGAACCATCACTCCCAAGAACAACCACTACTTCATTGTATTTGGCCGGCCATCTGCCTGCTTTGACATCATAGCTGTCCTTATAGAGATCCGCATCAGAAGGAAGTTCAGAAAATATATTGGCTGAAAACATGGAAGAATAAACAGAGGAAGACGGGATTAAACCAGAGGAAGAAAGCAGTGAATCGGGATTGACCTGATAAACAGAATCCCCGTCTTCTCTGTAAATCAACGGGTCTACATCATACTGATATTCGATGGAATTGGTATATTGTTTCATACCCGATTTACCGGAATCAATATATGCTTTCAAAGACTTCAGATCATTGGAAGTCATTCTGGAAAACATATTCGATACAATATCTCTTTCCCTGACTTCACCATCCTGTTTTGTATTTTTCCTATCCTCTGCATTCTGTTCCATCATGGAATTCAGTGAGAAAGAAGTATTCTGTATCTCCAGAGGATATTGGGAAAGCGTCTGTTCTTCGGTATTCTGGATATACGCATTCACACCTGTTGATATGGACAGAATTAAGGCAATACCGATAATACCGATAGATCCGGCAAAAGAGACAAGCAGGGTTCTGCCTTTCTTTGTCATTAAGTTATTTAAAGATAATGATAAAGCTGTCAAACGGGACATAGAGCTTTTGCCCATGTTTTCATGATGGACTTCTTCCGTTTCTGTTTCCGGTTCATACGGATCTGAATCCGAAAGGATGACACCATCCTTTAAATTGACAATACGGGTAGCGTACTGATGGGCTAGTTCCGGGTTATGGGTAACCATGACTACCAATCTGTCTTTCGCTACTTGCTTTAAAAGATCCATAACCTGGATACTTGTGGCAGTATCCAGGGCACCAGTCGGTTCATCTGCCAGAAGAATATCCGGATCATTGACAAGGGCTCTTGCTAAAGCAACACGCTGCATCTGTCCACCAGACATCTGGTTTGGTTTCTTATGAATCTGATCACCAAGACCTACATCCTGTAATGCCTTGATGGCTCTTTGCTTTCTCTCTTTGCCAGAAATGCCGGATATCGTTAAAGCCAGTTCTACATTGGCTAATACTGTCTGATGAGGAATCAGGTTATAAGACTGAAATACAAATCCGATTGTATGATTACGATAGGAATCCCAGTCTCTGTCTTTGTATTTCTTCGTAGATATTCCATTGATAACAAGATCTCCGGAATCATAGCGGTCTAATCCACCGATAATATTCAAAAGTGTTGTCTTGCCAGATCCGGATGGACCCAGTATTGCGACAAATTCGTTATCACGTAAATTTAAGGAAACGTGGTCCAGTGCTTTCTGAACCAGATCTCCTGTTTTATATTCTTTACATATATCTCTAATCTCAAGCATATATTCTTACCATCTATTGCCTGATAGAGTAATCAAATTTTATGCAAAAAACAAGTATCCTGACCCGTCTGTAAAGAAAACACAGACAGAATTGCCTGTGTGTCAATGAATATAGGATTCAATCCAGTATTCCATATCTGTGTTTTCTAAGACTTTCTGATATTTCTGCATTCTTTCATATACCAGATGACCATCTTCATAACCTTCATAAATATCCGTAAAGATCACATCATACATAGTATCCTTTAAATGATCCATATACTGGAATGCATCTTCATGGATGATCTGAAACTTATCTTTTACTTCCTTTGAAAACTGATTCATGATACATGTTTGAAAAAGATCAATGATTTCTGAAGACTTCTCTACTACCGTAATACTTTTTACATTATCTTTTAAAGACACCATATACGGGTAATAGCCCAGCCCTAACCCTAATGCCAGAACATTTCCATGTGCCTTCTGTATTGGTAGTACCATGGTATTGATCTCTGAAGGTATAACCGACATCCATGGCATATCCCCTTCATAGACGGAAGGAAAAGAGACTCTTTCATCAAAGCATCCGATTCTTGGAATCAGAATATCATCATTCTTATAAGGAAAATCATAGAAGAACAATTCTCCCTTTTCATAGGTCATGTTTCTTAACTGATAGCGTCCATGAGTCTGATTACGAAAGTGAATGTTATGAATATAAGGATTAGAAAGAAACTGTTTTGAAGGAAGAACTCTTACCTCCATAAACAGTTTCTCAAGATAATCATCGATTGCCTTATCCATGTCTTCATTGCCCGTAATTGCAATGGAAGAAACCGTGGAAGACAGAAATTCAGTTACACCTGTTATAACATCATCAGGATCTGTGACAGGCTGTTTATAGTTGATGGATGTTACGATCTCTTCTGATATCTGATTGAGAATGTCTGTATATGAATTCATAGATTCACGATATCACATCGCGTAAAAACAGGGAATCAGATATTTTCTGCAGATAAGGAACCAGTTGTTTCATGCATATGAATTTTAGACAAGATAAAGCCGATAAGAGCTCCCAGCAAAGCCGGAATCAGCCAGCAGAGATCTGCACATGGCGGTATCTTCATCAGCCAGGCAGTGATATAAGGGATATCAATAGCCGCACTGTGTAAGCCAAGAATAATGGAACTGATGGCAGTGAAAGTAATTGTAAATGCACATAATGTCTTGTTCTGACGGATCTGTTTTGGCAATAAGCCAAGGATAACCAGTACCATGGCAATCGGATAGATAGCAGTTAATACCGGTACAGAGATCGCAAGAATCTGATTCAGACCGATGATGGAAACAAGGAAAGAAGAACATGTAAAGATAGTGATCCATGTCTTATAACTGATCTTTGTGATAGACGCAAAGAATTCAGAACATGCACAGGTAAGACCAATGCAGGTTGTCAGGCAGGATAATACATAGATAACAGCTAAGGCAATCATGCCAGGAAGACCAAAGAGATTAGAGATGATATTCGTTAAGACATTGGCACCATTGGATGCTTCAGAGAATAAGGAACCGGATAAGGCACCTGTGAATGTTAATGCGGCATAAATAATGAATAAGAGGATACCGGCAATCCATCCGGCAGAGATTGTATAGCGGACAATACGGTTTTCATCATTGATGCCCTTATTGCGGATATTCAAAGCGATAACAGATCCAAAACTTAAGGCAGCTAACGTATCCATGGTGTTATACCCATCCAGGAAGCCATGAACAAGCTGCTGGGAAGCATATTCACCTGATGGTGCCGGGAAGGATCCATGAACCCGGGTGAAGCAGCCGATAACCATCAATAACATCATACCGATTAATACAGGTCCCAGAATCTTGCCAAGCCAGTCAACCAGTTTCTCAGGATGAACAGATAGCAGCCATGCAATCGCAAAGAAGATCAAGGAATAAGCAATTCTGACCCATAACGGGATTTCTTTCATAAACGGTACAATTGCCATTTCAAATGAGACTGCCGCATTTCTTGGAATAGCCAGACCCGGTCCTAATGCAAGGAATACGAGAATGGCAAAGACCATCGCAAACTTATGGGAAACCATGGAGCCAAGATGAAGCAGATCTCCGGCTTTGGCAATCGCAATAACACCAAGAACAGGAAACAGAATAGCAGTAATGGAAAATCCTGCCAGGGCTGTTCCGGATGCCTGTCCTGCCTGGAAGCCCATAAATGGCGGGAAGATCAGATTGCCTGATCCAAAGAACATGCTGAACAACAGAATACCCAGTAATAATGATTCTTTAAAAGATAAATGTTTCATAAGTTTCTCCCTCTTTCTTCTGATGGATTATCTTCTGAAACAAAAAATCGTCTCAGAATTACTGAGACGACGTCACTTACAACACCGCGGTACCACTCAATTTATATAGCATAGCTATATCCCTTTCAGCTCCATCAAGCCTTAGATTGTTAACGCAATCATACGGATCCGGTTACTTTGTTCTCCAGATCAGCTCAGAAGTGACTTTCATATTTCCCATACTGCTTCTTTTCACCAGACAGAAGCTCTCTTTTTCAGCTGGATGAAATATGTTATTTCTTCCTCAACGCCTTTGTGCTTAAAGAATAGTTGATAACGCTTTCCATGTCAATGTAATTTTACAAATAATTTGTGTAAATCTTTTCAGAGAAGATCAGCAATCTCATAGATTAACTGTTCACTCTTCTCCCAGCCAAGGCATGGATCCGTAATAGACTGTCCATATACATCACCGCCTGCCGGCTGGTTTCCATCGACCAGATAGGATTCAATCATCAGTCCCTTAACCAGCTTTTTAATATCATCACTATGACGCATGGAATGCAGAACATCCTTGGCAATGCGGATCTGTTCCATGAATTTCTTGCCGGAGTTGGAATGATTGCAGTCAACAATACAGGCAGGATTTTCCAAGCCGCTCTTGTCATAGAGTTCTTTTAATTCCATCAGATCTTCATAGTGATAGTTTGCATGAGCATGATTAAACTTATCGACATAGCCTCTTAAGATGGCATGTGCCATAGGATTTCCGGTTGTATCTACTTCCCATCCCCTGTATACAAATGTCTGTTTTGCCTGGGCTGCGGTAATAGCATTCATCATGACGGATAAATCACCACCGGTAGGATTCTTCATACCGGCAGGAATACCAATGCCGGAAGCTGTCATACGGTGCTGCTGATCTTCAACTGATCTTGCGCCAACAGCTACATAGCTTAATAAATCTGACAAGTATGCATGATTTTCCGGATAGAGCATTTCTTCTGCACAGGTAAAACCTGTTTCCTTGACTACATCTGTATGCATCTGGCGGATGGCAATGATACCTGCCAGCATATCTTCTGCCTTATGTGGATCCGGCTGATGCAGCATACCCTTATATCCAATACCCTTGGTTCTCGGCTTATTGGTATATACGCGTGGAATCATAAGAATCTTGTCTTTTACCTTTTCCTGTACTTTGGCAAGTCTTGTCATATATTCCAGCACAGCATCCTCACGGTCTGCGGAACATGGTCCGATGATTAAAAGAAAACGGTTGTCACGACCATAGAAGATATCCTCTATCTCTTTGTCTCTTTGATCCTTGATACGTCTGACATTCTCTGGTAACGGAAAAGCTTCCTTTAACTGTTCTGGTGTAGGAAGTTCCCTGATATATTTCATCTGCATTTCCATATGCATATCTCCTTCTAACACCATGAGATATTAGCATAAACCAGAGCTTCAGGCACACAAAAAAGCTGCTTAAAGCAGCTTTTACAAAATCTTTTAAGTAAGTGTATCATCTGATCATAGTTAAGATACTCTTAAATCTACGGGCCAGACAGATATTACGTATGCCCTCAACGGTATCTGTCTTTTAAGAGACTGAATACCCTTTGTACGCACTTACCACAATTTCTGATTCTTCTTTCTCTTTTAATTCATCTAAGAATTCATTGTTACATTCCTGATTACTATTAAAAGAGTCTGAATGAATTCCACTTTGTAGATACTTTACTTCAGCTTCTCTACTTCCTCTTTTGAAAGACCGGAATACTGAATGACTTTATCCTCCGGCATTCCATCTGCAAGCATTCTCGATGCAGTTTCTCTTCTGCCTTCATTTCTTCCTCTTGCTTCGCCAATAGAGATACCTTCATTCCTACCTTCATTCCTGCCTTTGGAAATACCCTTTTCAAATACGCCTTTGTATGCACTTACCATAGTGACTGGTTCTCCTTTCTCCTTTA
>CAZHUX010000021.1:0-28975 GCA_964535445.1 uncultured Galactobacillus sp.
ATGGCTGTATATTTAATTTATCCAATTGAAATAGTTAATATTTGATTTAATTATTTAATCGCGGAGATTATATGACTACAAAGCAGATAGAATACATTCTGGAATTATCACAGACACTGAATTTCAACAGAGCAGCTGAGAATCTCTATGTATCCCAGCCAACCATGACTTATCAGATTAACAATGCCGAAGAAGAAATCGGATTCCGTATCTTTGACCGCAGTGGCAAAGGTGCTTCCTTAACCCCGGCAGGAGCACAGTTTGTTGTAACATTACGTTCTATATATGAAGAATTAAAGACTGCCATTGAACAGGGACAGAACTTTTCTTCCAGGTATAAAGAAGATATCCGTATTACTGTCCCGATCCGTTCTGCCATCTGCTTTCTTCCAGATGCCATCATGAAAATCATGAATGATGATCCAAATCTGACCATCACGCCATCCTTTGACTGGTATCATGGCACAGAATCATTTTTAAAAGGAGAACAGGATATTCTCTTTGCGGTAGAAGATGAAATGAAACATGTCCCTGACGTACAGGAACATCATCTGTTTAACAGTGGTATTTATCTGATCTGCCGCACAGATGATCCCTTATCTAAGAAAAAACAGATTACCGCAGACGACCTGAAGGGAAAGACTTTAATGGTAGGTGGTGGATCTCAGGCACCATTGCGTGCCGTCCAGCAAAGAGTCATCAGTCAGATTCACTGTGATTACTTCAACAGTCATGATCACGATACATCCCTAACAAATATTGCGGCTAAACGTGCCATAGTCCTGGCACCGGGTTTTCTGAATGATCATTCCGGTCAGTTTGCATGGATCCCCTTTGACTGTCCTGAAGTCATTCCCTGTGCACTCTATACTCACAATACAGATAACAGATGGAGCGTTCAGCAGTTTATTCAGATTATTCAGAATCTGTATAAGAAAAATCCTGATTATCCTGTTTAACAGCCATTTCCTGTAATAAATACATTTAATTTGTATTTTTTAGTGTTACTATATGGGCTGACTACCGTTTCACATTCATTAGTTGAAGGAAGGTGCCCATACATGATCTATCCAGCCGGCAGGTACAATCTGAACTTTGATGTCTGTGCCATTATCATGTGTGCACTTCTTGCACTGTTTCTTGTTTTTTTCAAAAACCTTCATGTGAGAAGAACCAGATCCTTTTTCATGATTGCTTTATGCATGCTGATATGTTCTTCTAGTGAATTAGTAATGGATATCATCAGAAATAATAACGGCATTACCTTCACAAATACACAGGCTGAATTTGTAACATTCCTATCCCATGTATCTCATAATTCCATACCTTTCCTGCTTACACTGTACTTTCTTACTCTTACAGGCTTGTGGCATGGCATAAGCAGAAGAAACTTTACATTGATCAGTCTGCCTGAAATCATTCTGCTTCTTACGCATGTTATTCCGCCAGTCCGTCATCTGATCTATTACTACCAGGGAAATTGTCTGTATACACGCGGTCCTCTTTACTGTCTGTATTATTTTATTGTCATATTTTATTTCCTGTTGTATCTGGCCACGTTAATAACCAAACACGCATCTATCCAGAAGGATAATATGATCTACAGCATTATCTTAGGGACAGGATTTGCCCTTGCCATGATCATCGGCATCATCAATCCTTATTTACGCATCACCAATTTCATTCAGTCTCTGATTTTAACCGGTGCTTTCTTCATGCATGAAAATGATAATATCTATCTGGATAAGGTCACAGGTGTTTATAATGCCAGACGTCTTATGGAAGATTCCTATGCTCTGTTTCATTCTTCCCAATCCACCTATATTCTTTCCATAAAACTTCAGGATCTCAATGATTACCTTCTGCTTATAGGTCTGAGTGCCATGACGGAAGTACTGCATCAGATGGGTGCCTGGATGCTCAGCATTGCTAATGAGAAGGTAAACTTTTTCAGAGTAGGAAATGGTGAATTTGCAGTACTTCTGTATAACGCTGACAAAGACAAAACAGCGGATATAGCCACCAGGATCCGTGAGCGTTTTTCACAGAGCTGGAAATATTCTGATGATGACAGTATTACAATTCCTGCCCAGATATGGATCAGTTCTATTCCTGACCGCATTTCTACAGAAGAACAGATTCTCTCTTTTTCTGAATCTGCTTTCAATACAGATCTTCCTCAGAATCAGATTTATGTCGCAGATGAAATGAAAGAAGAAGGAAGAGAGAGAAGAGTAAATGTAGCAATCAGAAGAGCTTTAGCCAATGATTCTTTTGAAGTGTACTATCAGCCTATCTATGATACTTCTTCTGAAAAGATCTGCTCTTGCGAAGCACTGGTACGCATGACCGATCCGGAATTGGGTCCGGTTTCTCCTGAAGAATTCATTAAGGTTGCGGAGCGTACCGGTACCGTAAGCCGTATCGGTTCCATTGTATTTGAAAAAGTATGTCAGTTCATTGCCACAAAGAATCCGGCACAGTACGGTATGAATTTCATAGAAGTCAATCTGTCTCCTATTCAGTGTATGAATCAGAATCTTCCTTCTGAATTCAGTAGTATCATGAAAAAATATCATGTGAATCCCGAACAGATTGTATTGGAAATCACCGAATCTGCCGTTATTCATAATGAAGGAAAAGTGAATAATGTTATTCAGGAATTAAAAAACTGCGGTTTCAGGTTTGCCCTGGATGACTTCGGGACAGGTCAGGCCAACTATTCTTATGTTCGTCATTTCCTGTCTCCTATTCAGTGTATGAATCAGAATCTTCCTTCTGAATTCAGTAGTATCATGAAAAAATATCATGTGAATCCCGAACAGATTGTATTGGAAATCACCGAATCTGCCGTTATTCATAATGAAGGAAAAGTGAATAATGTTATTCAGGAATTAAAAAACTGCGGTTTCAGGTTTGCCCTGGATGACTTCGGGACAGGTCAGGCCAACTATTCTTATGTTCGTCATTTCCCGTTTTCCATCATCAAGATTGACAAGAGCTTCCTCTGGGCCGCAGATAAAGATCACGCTGATCGTGCCGTACTCAGAAACATGCTTAACCTTGTCAAAGATCTGAATCTGAAAAGCGTTGTAGAAGGTGTTGAAACAGAAGTGCAGAAAGAAAGACTGATTAAAAACGGCGTTAATTATCTCCAGGGATATTATTATTCCAAGCCTGTTCCGGAAGATTCATTTATAGAATATCTGAAGAAGTTTAATGGTGCAGCGTAAACTGCACCATTTTATTTCAGACATTCATATAATTCTTCAGGTGAAGAGACAATCTTCTCTGCCCCGTCTTTGATAAGATCTTTTCTGTCTCTGTATCCCCAATCTACAATAATGCATTCCATATGCGCATTGGCGGCCGTCTCTATATCTACTTCACTGTCTCCTACATATACTGCATCTTTACGATCTGTATGCAGTTTCTTTAAGACTGCATTCACTGTATCCGGAGCCGGTTTCTTTGCGATGCCTTCATCTTCTCTTTCACCCACACCTGCATCTAACAAGCCACCAAAATACTGTTTATCTAATTCCTGTACAGCATAATCTCCTTTATTAGATACCACGGCAGTTAAAATGCCATCTGCCTTAAGTTTTTTTAATAAAGCAATAATACCGTCATATGGTCTTGTATGATCATTGCAGTGAACATTGTAATAGGCACTGAAATCCTCATATACCTTCTGCTGTACAGAATCATCTGTATGCTCAGGAAGAGAACATCTTACTTCATTGCGGATGCCATTACCTACATATCCTCTGACTTCAGACATTGTCTTTGTTGGAAAACCATTTAACTGTAAGGCATAGTTCAAACCATCTGTCAGGTCTTCTAAGGTATACAGTAATGTACCATCCATATCAAATATGACTAACTTATATTTCATGACTTCTATTGTATATGCATAGTTTCATTTCTTACAACCGTTGACATATTTTCAAATCTGCCAATGGACAGACATGCATGCAGAACTACAATAGTACTGTTTGAGGGGATGCATTATGAAAAAGCTTTTACATAGATTTCTGGCAGATGAAGGAGAATATCCTGCCGCAGGCATACCATCAGCTGCCTATTTTATATGGAACTTCATTACCATTGCCATTATCGGAACAGCACTGCACTATACATTACGCTGGTCTCACAGTGATCTCAGAAATCTTCTGAAATACATCATTGTCACTTTATGGGCCTTGGAAATATTCAAGATCGGATACCGCTGGCATTATGGATATAAAAAGGATCTGAATACATGGGTTCCTCTGTATTTCTGTTCCATCACTTTATTTGCCGGATTATTAAGTGCCTTTGGCAAAGGTCTTTTAAGACATATCGGAGATGTATTTATGGCTACAGGAGGACTGGTAGGTGGAGTATGTTTTCTGATGTATCCTTCTACATCTTTACTGATCTATCCTGCTTATCACTTCTTAAGCTTTCACAGTTTTCTGTATCATGGCTGTATGACATACATAGGTATTCTTCTGAACCGTTCCGGTATGGTTAATCTTACCTGGCATGACATGATCTACGTCTTCTTCTATACCGTTTTCTTCTGTATTCTTGCCTTAATACTGAATGAAAAAACAGGATCCAACCTCATGTTTATCAGTAAATCCTTTCCCGGTGCTCTTGGTACACTGATTAAACGCATATTTAAAAAGGGCTATACCCTGTTTATGATTCTCATTCAGGCTACAGCACCTTTTGTGTCAATTATGCTGATACATTTAAATACCAGTCTTCTTTAGTCAAGATGATACGTACCATACGGATTATAATCCGTATTCATATTCACAATAATACCGGTATGATCATACACATTTCCTGACGCATCCATATCAATCCATCGTTTATCTAATTCATCATTTGTCATTGTACATAAACCGGTATTAGCCGGATCATTAAAGTATAAAATATAGCCGTTATCTGCTTTCTGATATCCTGTACAGATCACATAATGACCTTCTATGAGATAGGTATCTGTATTGGCTGAATCTGTTGTATTATAGCTGCCATCCTCTGCCGTTGACCATGCCTGTAAAGCTGTTACCACAGGATGACCGTTATCTAAAGATTCTATAAGATCATTTACATTCATATTCTGATGCATACTCGCATTTACATCATGTGTATTAAAATACTTCAGAATATTCTGTGGCGTCGTTCCGCCTTCATCTGTGGAACCCAATTCTTTTTCTAGATCAGCTAAGTTAATATCTCCCTTTTGCGGAAATGCCCAGTTCATTAACATCTGTACACAGGTTGTGCCACATGTATAAGTACTGTATTGTCTGAAAGAAGGAACCTGTATCAATACATCTGCATTCTTAACACTGCCGGTATAAGGATCTTTCACTTCTGTATCTTGTTTTTCTTCTACAGTATTCTTACCAATCAAGATTCCTGCCATAAAAATCAAAGCATATACGATTACAGTCAGTAATCCTTTTATCCATTTATGCATATCATTATCCTACTCTCTTTTATTATTATATACTTAACGTTTGTTATAATTATATTACATAAAGCACCTGTACTTTGCAAGTAAGGGAATCAATCTCATCTGAGCCTGTTACAGCAGAGATCTTAAGTATTTGGTGTGATCAATGGATATTATAATAGAATCATGAGAAAAGCATTCTTTCAAAGACATAATGGATTTACACTAGCAGAATTATTAATTGTTGTTGCGATTATTGCTGTACTTGTGGCAATCTCCATACCGATCTTTTCCAATCAGCTGGAAAAGTCCAGAGATGCCGTATCTGTGGCTAATATCCGTTCTGCCTATGCCATGGCACAGACAGAATATATGACATGTGATATCACCGATAACCGGATGGATGATAGAGTACACGGTCATCAGATTAAAAACAGTAAAGGCGAATACATGTCTGTGAATTTCAAGAACGGTGAAATCTATCAGATTGTAGTCTTAGGTGTAGAAATTGAAAGCAAGAAAGCAAATTCATGGTCTCATGAAGGAGATAATCTGCCTTTTGCCGGAAAGTGGACATATAACAATGATAAAAATGGAGATCATGGCAATCCGGGCACATACAGACCTGTTTTCACCTATGATTCTAACGGGAATATAACAGCGGTTCAGTTTATAAACAATTAATATCTTCTGCTTTGTGGAACAGAATTCCGGTTCCGCCTTTTTCATTCCATTCCTGAATATTCTTTTCATAATCATCGATCAGAATATCTTCTTTTCCATGACAATACAGAGGTTTCTGTTCACGATAAACGATATTAACTTTTAATTCTGGTGAAAGGATACGATGAGCCCATTGAATCTTGTCTTCAGCCGCATCATCGATTCTTCTTTTTGGTTTTGGAATACCGGTTAATATTTCTACTTTATTACCATACTGTTTATACAGTCTCTGATACATCTCTATGGCACCAGGTACAGGTTTTAACTGATCATAGAAATGTGGTACTTTTCTGACTGCATCCCATAAAGCATCTGTTTCTTCTTTTGTACTGTGTCCCTGATCTACAGGTTTCATATGACAGAGTTCGGTTACACCACGATTAAAATCAGCCAGCACACCATCCATATCCAGATAAATCTTATGTATGTTTTTCATTCCTCTACATTACAGTAATCTCTTCAGATTTTCCATATTTGATAACATCTGATACTTAATCAGAAATGCGGCATTATAACACGTATCTTCATATCTCTCTTTCATGATATCCAGTAATGGCATGACATACTTTTCTGTTTCCAGAATGTATTCCTTCATCTTGTTTCTGGTAAAACCAGATGCCATCGTAGAGAGATTATTGCAGCGGTCAAGAACCTTAACGATTGACGCAAGACGGTCATCAGATATTTTCTTGTAGTACTTTTCTTCATAACCCGGATATTTCTTTTCAGGTTTTGTGACTAACTGTACGGTTCTTTGTACAGTACTGTTAACAGGAAGATCCTGTGGTTTGATTCTATTACCTTTTTCATCCCTGCAGTCTTCACAGACATCATGTAGAAGGCAGGATGCGATCAGTTCATCTTCATGGAAGCCTAATGCCAGGGCATGACAGGAAACAACCAATGGATGATAAATATACGGAACTTTACCATTTCCTTTGCGGTATTGTCCTTCATGCATTTTCTTTGCATAAGGAAGTGCAGCAGCAGTATTCTCTGCACCATTGCTTTGAGCATAGGTACGGACAAATCTGTACATGCGATCTACAGAGAACATCTGATCCTTCAGATTCCATGGCACTTCTTCATGATTTCCTTTGCATAAATCATCCAGACTGACATCCAGTACATCCGCAATACGGATCAGTTTTTCTAACTGTGGTGCATATTCATCTCTTTCCCATGCACTGACAGTCTGAAAAGATACATCTATTGCATCAGCCAGCTGATCCTGTGTCATGTTCTTTTGTTTTCTGTAATAGTAAATGTTATGTCCAAGGTTCATCATTCTTCTCCATTATTTATGCAAAAGTATAATGCCCATACGGAATATGATTCTCATCACAGACTTTTGCAAATTTCATACAGCCATCTGTACCGCTGAATTCTTTCAGTATTGCACTCTTTTGATCTTTCTGACCATGAATCACTTCTAACAGCCTGTATGTTCCTTCTTTATCCAGCCAATACCAGTATTCATAATCATCATCCTGCAGGAGCAGTTCTACAACATCACCAATATCCTGACCTGTAATGGTTAGCTTACCATCCTGTAAAGATGCGGTAACACGAATGAATAAGTTTTTACTGAAATAGTCACATAGAACAATATCTTTGAATTCCTTAGTCACAGTTCTATGTTCTCCTGATTCTTTGTCTGATCTGTTCTCATTGTCATGCTTACCAGGTTCATTATTCTTTATACTGTTCCCTCTTTTCATCTGCAGTGTACTAAAGAGATCATGTTGTTAACAGCAGGCACAAGATGAAACTCTGATTATAAGAACTCGTGTTCAGCTTGAATTCAAAGATATAAATGTATTTGTTTGTCTTCATTACGCCATCTCTGTTCATAGTTTCCTGTTTTCCCTTCTGTATAAGGAATTGCCGCAGACAAAGACTATCATTCTGTCATGACAGAATCTTTCCTTCCCGCAGATTACCAACCATGTTTCTGGCTGGCATAGGATTCTCTGAATCACGTGTGCCAAGTACTGCCTTTGCTAATGAATTGAGTAAGCCAAACTTTACTTCATCATTAGGAAATTTCAATGCATAGATCTGAAATTCAGGATCATAGTTACAGATAGTTAAATAACCTGACTGATAGTCTGTCAGATTCATCTCAGCCATCTCCACACCATTTGTAAACTGTTCGGGTGTAAATGCAGATTCTCTTAGCTTATTAACAGGAAATGCAGGTGTCGCGGTAGAGAACCAGAACTGTCCTGACTTCTTCTGCTTGAATGCATTCTTCTTTACTGACATGTAATGATTCCGCAAGAGAATCTATCTCCAGCTGGAATCCATCATATAATTCTGACTCTGTAATACCGCAGATTCCGGAATAATCATCCGGCTGAGAAAATACGCTTTCCCGCTTTCATCAAGATTCCAGATATATTCAGTCTTATCAATCTATACATATCCATTCTTGCGAATATCCTCAAATGTCTGAATTTCTACTGGAAGCTTACGCGGTATTATGTAGATTTCCTTCCTGAAAATTATAGCGTGTCTTAAAGTATATTTGGTACCACCATATCAATACATGTTACACTAGTTAGTGTAGATTAACTATTATATTTATCATCATTGACAATGGAGGAATAACAAGATGAACTGGCTTAGAATCATACTGGATGGCATCATGATGAGTGTTTATTTTAATCTCGGTACAGCATTATGGTGGATACTGGATCCAATTGCTTTCTATGATGATTATCCCAAGGAAGTCAGAGAACATTCCACTGTTAAAAGACCTGAAAACAGGATGAAGGCAAAGCTGTTGTTCTGGTTTCTGATCATTATCCCGGTATTGATATTTGGCATTCTCAGCAGCTTTAATGCAGGGATAACAGGATTCCGATACTTGTTCTGGAGTGGTTACATTGAGTGGTTATTTGTAGATTTCGGAGACTTCTTCGGGCTGGATCTGCTCTTCAGAGAAAAGATGGGAGATCGTCTTGTATTACCCGGAACTGAAGGAATGGATGTATACAAACGGGATGTATGGGTTAAAAAGCTTGGTCTTCCAGAACACTTTCTCCTATGGCCGCTTGTTGTATGTCCTTTCTTTGCCTTAGTCATGACAGGCGCTGGTCTTCTGATCAGAATGATATAAAGAGGCAAGCATATGAAAGTACTGGTTTATGGTGCTGGCGTCATTGGATCATTAGTAATACATGAGCTTATTACGGCCGGCAATGAAGTAACGGTTATTGCAAGAGGACAGTGGAAAGAAAACTTAGAAAACAATGGTCTCAGGATCACAATCAATAATAAGAAGAAATATACCGATCATCCAAGAATCTTATCAGCATATGATGGTCAGAAATATGATGTGACATTCTCTATCATGCAGAACCAGCAGCAGGATTCTCTTCTGGATACATTAGCAGCCATCCATACAGACTATCTGGTTCTTGTAGGCAATAATATGGAAAGTGCACGCATGCATGCGTATCTTCAGACAAAGCGTACGGATCATAAGACAATTCTCTTTGGTTTCCAGACCAGTGGAGGACAGCGTTATAAAGATCATGTGGACGCTGTAACATTTGGATCTCTTACTTTAACTATCGGTCATCTCAATGAAGCATTGACAAAAGAAGAAAAGACATATTTCGAGACTCTTTTCTCAGCCTCTGAGATGAAACTGGAATATGAAGACAATATGGAAAGCTGGTACATATGCCATGCGGCATTTATCATACCAGCCGCATGTATTTCCTATATTCATAACTGTAATCTGAAAACATGTACTATGCGTGATGTGAAAGACTATATACAGGCTGGTTCAGAAGCCTATGATTTCCTGCATGCTATGGGCATACCAATCCGTCCCAAAGGAGATGAAAAGAATCTTCATGGATTGCGCAGAGGCATCATTACCCTTGCCATGTGGATCGTATTTAAATCAAAGACAGGTGAACTTGCGATCAGTAATTATTGCCGCAATGCTGTAACAGAGATGCAGTTTATGGATGATAAGTTCCAGGAATTAAGAAAAAGCAATCCATCCTTTCCTATGCCTGTCTATGATAAGCTCAGGAAAGGAAGACTGGACTGGTCTCTCCTTCAGCAGTTATATTCAGGAGAGAAAGCTTAACAGTTTAAGAAAGTAAAACACCAGATAACAGCATAGTTATGCTGAAACCCGGTGTTTTTTAATATTGCCTGTTCTATTGTATGCTAACCTTATGAATCTTACACATACAAAGGTTCCACATATTTGTCATGCTTCTTGGCTTCAGGGAAACCTCCCTTCGGATATCCGATATCTGCATGTGCTTTGATCACGTAGTTATCAGGAATATTCCATTTCTTCAGAATTTCCTTTGAACGGTCGGTCACAAAATAATCTACCGCAACTGAAAGAATTACGGATCCAAGATCATAGTTTCTTGCGATCAGGCCTATATTATTTGCCATAATATAGGCATCACCATCCGCAAATTCAAAGTCTTTCGGTTCGAAAAGATACACTGTAACAGGGGCATCATAGAAAGAATTTGTTATCTGATCCTTCTCAAGCTGTTCATCTGTAACCGTCTTATAATCGCCTTTTTCCGGATACCAGAATTTTTCCATGACATCATGTCTTAACCTGCCTAGATAACTGTTTATGTCTTTATCTCTGCTTACAACCATTCTGAGAAGCTGCTTATTGCCTGCATTAGGTGAATAATAGCTTTCCTGAATTACTTTTTTCAGAAGATCATCCGGAATCTCTTTGTCTTCATAAGAACGTACGGATCTTCTCTCTGAAAATACCTGAATAATGTCACTCATGGTTATTCCTCCTTAATCCATGCTTCATCCTGATCATATACCTTCTGTACTTCTTCAGGACGATCAATGCCTAAAAGATCATTACTGACAGATCCGCCGGCCTGGATTCTCACATACGATAACCACTTGTAAGATCTGCGTAATCCCTTCAGATCATCTGTATTAATATGAAGATCTGTACCCGGAACTACAGGTGCTAACTTATCCATTTCAAAGACAGATGTCATATCAGAGATCTTCCAGATACCATTTCTCTTTTCACAACGGTAGATTAATCTCATATCAGAAGTCCATACAGCTTCCTCACCATTGACATGAATCCAGTGATTAGACTCTGTAGGAAGTTCTACATATGCTCTGTTACCGCCATTGTAATGTACTAATGGAGCAACACTGCGGTTTATGATTACTTCATCACTGGAAGATTCCGCACGATGATTTCCATTATTTCCGGCCTGCAGATAAGATGCCGCAGAGCCAGAGCTCCAGCTTGTTGTTACTGTTGCATCTTTCCAATAGCAGTCAGCTAATTCCTTCTGTAAATGGCGTACTCTTGCCTGTCTTTCCCATAAGGCAAGATGACTTAATGCTTCATAATCATCCATGATGAACTCCTTTCCTTACAGTGTGCAGATAAACTGATGACCATCTCTGTCTGTTAAAACAGATGCATTTACAATGCGCATATTCAGTCTTGTTGTCTTGGCAATGATCTGGTCTTCATTACCCTCAGCAACATAATATCCGGAACATGTCATGACTTTGACATTAGAGTCTGTCTTTTCAAGAATGATCAAACCCTTGTTTCCAATGAGGTTCAGATCCTCATCATATAGCGGATAGCTTCCAAACTTTGCCTCAGCATCCTTTGCAGGTTCTATTGCATATTTCTCTTCTGTATCCAAATCAAATACAACAAGCTCTGTGATTGTTCCACATTCATTTCTTATAATTCCGATTACCTTTTTCATCTCTCTGCCCTCTTCACATCTTCATTATTTTCTAATAAATATCCATAGGTTGTATCAGGTCCATGTCCCGGATACACTGGTGTATCCTCCGCATACCCCAGACGTATGAATTTACGCATGGAATTCATCTGGTCTTCTTCACTGCCTGATACTCTTATCGGACTGGATACACTTTTCATGATTGTGTCTCCCGTAAAGAGTACATTCTCATTTTTAAAGTAATACAGTGCACACCCTCTGCAATGACCTGGTGTATTGATAACATCAATATCATATCCGGCAATCTTCATACTGCCTTCCCCGACACCAGTCACATCTGTCTGTACTATTTCATCAAATCCATTCCAGGCAGACCCGTTTAAATCCGGATTTGTCAGGAAATCCAGACCATCCGCAGGCATATAAACAGGCACATCCGGGTAATCTTCCTTAAGTCTGTCCAGGCCATATGTATGATCCCAGTGTCCATGGGTCAAAAGCACGGCATCCAGTCCACCGATTTCATCAATATAATCTTTTATCTCTTCATCATAGTGTCCCGGATCAATCAATATATTTCCCTTATCAGAGCTCGCAACATATACGTTGCACGAAAACTGATAATAACTTTGAAACATCCTTACATTCATCGAATTATTGCCTTCTTCTCTCGTATCTGTGTGTCTTGTGCATCAAAACAATACCGGTTAATATAACCAGAACACAGATACATAGTGAAATCAAAACTGTCCTTTTCCGATGTGATTTCATGAATTAACAGTATTCTGTTTTTAATTTCTCCATGGTGTGTCATAGGAATACCAGTGATTCGCACTGTGATCAGCTAATCTTGACCATGGCTTCATAGGTATGTCGTATTCCTTTAATTTATCTTCCAGATAGTCTCTTACCTTCCATACATCTCCAGGATAAGGATTAGACATCTTCAATACACGGTGCAGTTCTTCCTTAGACATCTGAAGATCCTCGCACACTTTATCTTCCGGCTCATTCAGACGTCTGTAATTCTCCTGAAGTTCCTCTCTGGTTCTGATTGTCTGTATTGGTGTTAACATATCAGTCACTCCCTTTCATCTATACGCATCATCTTCTGAAGCAGTGAAAGAAGCTGTTTCTTCTCATCTGCCGTCAGATTCTCTGTCATCATATCGTCAAGCTGAGTTCCTACTTCTTCTAACTGTTCCTGCATGCTCTTTGTTTTTTCTGTTAAAGAGATAACCTTACTGCGGGCATCATTCAGACGTCTGTAATTCTCCTGAAGTTCCTCTCTGGTTCTGATTGTCTGTATTGGTGTTAACATATCAGTCACTCCCTTTCATCTATACGCATCATCTTCTGAAGCAGTGAAAGAAGCTGTTTCTTCTCATCTGCCGTCAGATTCTCTGTCATCATATCGTCAAGCTGAGTTCCTACTTCTTCTAACTGTTCCTGCATGCTCTTTGTTTTTTCTGTTAAAGAGATAACCTTACTGCGGGCATCATCAGGATTCACAATCTTCTTCACAAAGCCTTTCTTTGAAAGATTATCCAGAATTCCTAAAGCAGTCGGATGTGTAATTGAGCATTCTTTTTCAATATCGACAATACGTGCTGTCTCATTCGGCTGTGTATACAGATATTTCAGAACTCTGTATTGTGATGCTGTAAGATCATATTCCGCAAGAACTGGATTAGAGAGCTTGTCAAATTCCAATGCGGCTCTTTTAATTAAAATTGCTATTTTATCTGATCTCATGAATCTGATTTCATCCTTAATCTTTTATGCCAAGAAGCTTCTCCGCATTGCCATGAGCTATCTTCTCTAATGTATCCTGTTCCAGCCCATAGTTTTCCAGGAAGGAACGTACTTCATCAATATGTTCAAAGGAACCGTTGAGATAGCAGAAATCCTGTGCCCATAAGATATGATCAGGTCCCATTGTCTTTAAGCAGAAATCCATATCATCCTTGAAATACATACCACTTGGATCTGTCCACACATTGTTCTTCCAATACCAGTCAATGGTATGTTTTAAGCCTGTTAACTGCTGAGGAAGTCCCAGATCCATACGGTCAAAGTAATATGGCATTGTCTCTCCCCAATGACCGCAGATCACTTTAAGATCCGGAAGCTTGTCAAATACACCTGCTAATATCAGATGCATGACATGTACACCGACTTCATAGTGCCAGCCTATGGCATATCCGGCAAAGTTTCTGGATACAGCCGGATTCTTCCAGTTGCCCTGATAGTATTCTTTCTGAATGCTCTGGGATACTTCATCCGGATGCAGATACAGAACAACACCAAGATCATTGATCTCCTTTAATAACGGGAAGTATTTATCTTCATCTAAGAAGTGTCCCTGATAAGTACCATTGATCAATACACCCTTAAAGCCTAATTCATTGACGCATCTGTCAAGTTCCTTGATGGATTCATTGACATCATAGAGCGGCAGGCATGCATATCCATAAAATCTTCCCGGATACTTCTGGGTAGCTTCATAAAGTTCATCATTGGCCATACGGCATAACTCAACTGCTTCTTCACCTTCCAGATTGGCTGGTGCATTATTTCCATAACCGATGATCTGTGTATCAATACCTACTTTATCCATATAGGCAATACGCTTATCACCAATATCAGATATCAGTGAGTTCTGTACAAATTGATCCACAAACTGAAACATGTTCTCATTTGTATTTGGATCCTTTAACAATTCCTTCTTGACTCTGTCATTTACATCTGATGACATATAATGTTCTTCTACTGTAATCAGCTTCATATTTTTTATCTCCTTTTTGTAGGTTCCTACGTATTATAGTAGGAACCTACGTTAAGTCAATAGGCTGACTCACTTTTTCCAAATATTTTTGAAAGTTATTCGTTCGACAAAAAAGTCCTCATTTAAGAGGACTCCTCAAAATACTATCTCATACAATTTAGCAATCACTCATCTTACTTCTCTGTCATCTTCACATTCGTAATCATATTTTCATTCTCTGTATTATCCGATTCACTGCGTTCTTCTTTCACTTCAATATCCCCTGCTTTAAGATCTGCAGTATTCACTTCACCAGAATACACAACATTACTGCTGTAACAAACATGATTATCCGTTTCATAAAATACTGTCTTATCTTCATATTTTCATAATAAACAGTCACTGATATAAAAAAGCTCAGACATCTGTCTGAACTTTTACAAAGCTTTCGTATCCTGTTTTTCTTATAGAATGTTCTTTCTTGAAAGGTTACACGGTTTTCTTATGACAATGACTGTATCTTTTCAGACATCAAACTCTTCTTTCAGATCCATCATGCCGCGAATCTCCGCATGACCATCTTCCAGGTAGAAAAGACCCATTTCCCATCCATTCTTATCATACGTTGCCATAATCTGCGGCATCTTCTCTCTTACCTTCTGAAGCAGAGCATCATCCTTTACAATCGTTGCTTTTCCATCATAACGGATGAACTCTCCACCCACAGTTGCGACAATCTCTACCTTGGGATTTTTAAGAAGCTGCTTATAAACATTCTTAAATGTACCGCATCCAAAATAAAGCCTGTCCCCATCCAGCATATGGAAACCGAACGGACGTCCCTTAGGCTGATCTCCATCAGTAGTCAGGAAATAAAATATCTTGGCCTTATCCAGAAATTCACTTACTTTTTCAGCATTTGACATGATTATTACCTCCATTATTAACGATCATTTACAATATCTTATATCTTTTATATGTCACTTCTTCAGGAAAGTGTCAATTTCTTTAAATACCTGGTCTGGATTTTCAAAGAAAGCAATATGACCTGCGCCGGGGATGACTTTAAACTGTGCATCAGGCAATGCTTCAGCCACTTTCTTTCCTTGTGCAGGAGGATTAATCCCATCATATTCACCAGTCAGTACCAGTACCGGAATCTTTACATTATCTGCCTGTGAAAGCAGATCAAAATTCTGCAGTGACTTTGTGATGGCATCCTGCTGTACTTTCGTAAGCTTTACAGGACTCTGTATTTCCTTATCAAATGATGCAATATCATCCATTGTGGTCTCTGGCGCAAATACCTTATGCATGATTTGCTGAGTAATCTGTTCTTTACTCATTCCCTCTGAAGCAGCTTTCTCCTGAAGTATCTGGGTAGAGGAAGCAGTTCCGCCGCATTTTGTCCCAATCAATATGACTTTTGAAAACAGATCAGGATATTCTTCGGCTGTCTTTAAAGCAATGTACGATCCCATAGAAAAGCCAATGACAACAGGTTTTACCAGATGCATCACTTCAATCAGAGATACCAGATCTCTGACATCATCTTCGAGTGTAAAAGAAGATGGCTTGTCGCTTTCTCCATGTCCACGGACATCATAACTGATAACATGAAAGGCAGAACGATAGTGGTAAAACAGTCTGTCCATGTTTTCTTTAGAATATCCTTTACCATGAATCAGAATCATATCCTGTCCATTGCCATCTTCTTTTACAGAAAGATGGATTCCATTTGCCTGAATTATTTTCTTCATGTCATTCTCATATACCGGAAGACCAATAGTGCTTTTAATTCTGTTATCCGGCATTATTCCTTTCATTCATTTTTTCAAATCATTAAGAATAGTTTCTGCATTGATACCGGTATATTCCTGACTCTTATTCCAGAGTTCTTCCTGTATCTTTGTATCATAGGAAAGATCCGAAGACTTTTTGATTCCGAATGTTCTGTCAAAGTACTTGCCTGTTACAGATTGATTTCTGTCATCTGTCAATATCTCCGCCAGCGCATCCGCAGAACTTTCCAGAGTTCCATAGCGGTCCGGCATTGTGGCTTTTACCATAACGGATCTTGCCTTGCCATGTCCGCCAGAGAAGTTCGTATCTGCCATAAAGCCCGGATTAAAGCAGTTTACGGTAATTGAGCTGCCTTTCTTAGTTAATTCATCTGCCAAACGATATGTAAACAGAATATTACATAACTTGGAATAGGAATAACGCTGTCTGTCATTTTGTGCCTGATAAGCAATATAATCCGCTCCCTTCCAGGTAATACCCTGTGGCGGATTATGCATATCTGAAGTCACATTCATGATTTCTGCATGTTCCTTCATGACTGGAAGTAATTCCATTGTTAAAAGAAAATGTCCCAGGTAGTTTGTCGCAAAGACAAGTTCAAATCCATCTGCAGTAGTTCCACTATGTGCAGGAGAAATCCCTGCATTGTTAATCAATGTGTCCAAGGAAATATTCTTTGACTTTATTTCCTTCACACAGTTTCTGACTGATGAAAGATCTGAAGTATCCAGAATCTGAACAGTTATATTCTGATTCCCTGTTTCCTCGATAATATCTCTTCTTGCTTTATCTGCTTTTTCAGCATTGCGGCATGCCAGGATTACTGCATAATTCTTATCACGTGCTATATTCTTCGCTGTTTCAAATCCCAGACCGGAATTAGCACCGGTTATCATCACAGTTTTTTCTGCCATATGTATTCTCCCTTCAGATACTAATTGTCGCATCCGACAGTTCATATGTATTATGTGTACGCTGCTGTTCTGTGTCAAGATGCAGAAAGCAGGGATGAAACCCTGCGTAATTCAAGGAAGAACAACGACTTTGCCAAAGCTTTCAGAACTATCCAGATACCGGTGTGCATCCTGAATCTGATCCAGAGTAAATACCTTTTCGGGTTTTGCGTCAATATGGTATTTCTCTATATAATCCAGCATTTCATTGATCTTCTTTTCATTAACATTCTTGGATTCAAAAGAAGTCAGATAAGAATTTGCCGGCAGTTCTTCTATAGGATCAAATTCATGTATTGTCCATACACCGCCAAGCAAACCGGTAATACATACAATACTGCCTTCTTTCATATGTAAGAATGTATCTTTGATTGCCGAAGGACCAATCAGATCCAGAATCCGGTCATATTTCTGATCTGTCTGCAGGATTCCATTCTGATCTATTACAACATCATCAAAACCTGCATTCAGTAGTTTCTTTCTCTTTTTCTCATTCCGGCTTGAACCTGTTACATGAAGATCAGGGAATTGTCCTTTCACCAGTTTCTGAAAGGCAAGACCAACACCGCTTGTAGCACCTCGAACCAGTATCTCTTCATTGCCATGAATCCTCAGATTCAGGAAAGAGCCATATGCGGTATAAAAAGTTTCCGGGATTGCCGCAAGAATGTCCCATGGAAGATCGGTATGAACAGGATACAGCTGACTGTTTGGCAATAAAGCATACTCTGCATAACTCCCGTCAAATGCTCTGCCCATCTCTCCCATGATGGAAATGACTTTCTGACCAACAGGCAGTCTTTTTTCATCAGTTGTTTCCGCAATCTCACCAACACATTCAATGCCAAGGATTCTTGGAAAATGCACGGATGGTGATAATCCGTTTCTTGTAAAAATTTCTGAATGATTGATACCAAAGCCACGTATTTTCACTAAAGACCATCCTGGTTTTGTCTTTGGAACAGGTCTTTCTTCCAGGATCAGTTTTTCCGGTCCACCAGGTTCATAAATCACTGCCGCTTTCATTGTATTCATAAACTGAATTCTCCTGTAAACAGGATAGCATAAAAAAGAAAGACCATTCATCAGAACAGTCCTTCTAACTGTTAATACATATCCACTTCTACAATCTTGAACGTTCCGTTCTTTACAGCATCCAGCTTGTCATCTTCTACATACTGGAATGCCTTTTCATCAATAGACTGACCAGCCGCAAGATCATTTACGGTAACATAATCATCACTGATTCTGTTTCCATCTCCATCTACACATTCAATCTGAATATTGAAAGAATGCTTTTCTTTGGAAATATTCGTAACCTTGACCGGTAATTCCGTAGTCACAATGCCATATTCATCAGAATCTGCCGTAAATGCGCCAATATCTACCTGTACATCATTCTTAAGGATCTCATCAGTATTCTCACCTGTCGCATCATCTGTAGTTTTATCAATATCTTTTGTAGCATCATCAATTGCTTTGGAAGCAGCTGACTGCATACCCAGGGTTATGACAATAGCCAGAATACCAAGAATCAGTCCGGTAATCGATAATCCTTTCTTTTCCTTCTTGACAAGACCGATAATGCCGAAGATCACTGCGATTATTCCGATAAAGAATGCACCATTATTGATAATCGGAATAAAAGATAAAACAATGCCGATAATACCTAAGACAAGAGAAACAACTGCCAGTCCATTACTCTGTTTCATAAAAACACCCCTCTTTTTATGAACAGTGTAGAACCTGAATGATTTCATTTGGTATGCTGGCAGCATACATCATCTGATGAATCTTAAAAGTAATGAGGCTATAAGTGCCCAGAAAAAGAATACCGCAATGGTCATAAATACATAACCCCCGATTCTGACAGACATTCTGGAATCCTGAAGCCAGGATATTCCTTTGAACAATGGTGTCCACTTACGATACAGCATATATAAAGATATAAAGATCATGAATTCCACAAAGCGATTGATCATGATTTCCCCTGACTTCAGTCCTTTGGTATCTGTTATATATGTCAGCCATATAAAGAACACCATGGTCAGAATAAAACCAAGTATGGAAGATTTCTTATGTGGATCAAAAGGAATCCAGCTGTATGGTGTTCTTCCTGAACAGAATGCTTTCTTCATCTGATGAATGTTCTGAAAGCGTGCAGAAGGATCTATCGCCATAGCTTTCTTCACAAAGTCTTTCTTTTCAGGAAACATCTCTTTTGCGAGTACCCCTAAAGCATAGATATCTGTTCTTTCATCACTTTCCGCAAATCCATACTGTTCCGGGGCAGCACTGCCTTCTGTACCAATCAGAACTGTATCTCTGTTTCGTGTTCCTTTGAATGTTTTAGCTGCATCAAAGTCAATGATAACCGGATGATCCTCTTCATTGATCATAATATTAGAAGCCTTGATATCTCTGTGAATGATCGGAGGATCAGCATGATGCAGAACATCTATATCATCCAGAATTTCTAAATATATCCGTTTCTTTTCTTCTTCATCCGGATTCTTGTCTTTCAGGTATTTTTCCAGATTTTCACCTGTTACAGATTCTTCCATGATGATCAAATCATCCCCATCTGCATCACAGGAAAGAATCCTGACCAGATGTGAATCCGGATGAGCCATCAGCCATTGATAAACAGATTTCTCACCATTCTTCACGCTTTTACGAATCAGAAGTTTCTTTGTCTTCTTATCCAGTACCAGTTCAACATTCTTTCCATAATGTTCAATTGTCAGAAAATCTTCTTTCACCATATGTTATTTGTATCATATCATGAATATATGAACGCAAAGACTACTTCAGAGTTACAGGAAATACTGAAACATACAGATTCTGAATCAGAATTATCCGATGTCCTGCAGGATGACAAAATGATACCGGAGAATATGACTTTTTCAGATTATTTCTTTACACTTCCCGATGTAAATGAGAATACCAAAGCAGAGATTGTCAGAAACAGCGGGATTGACAGAACCTATGCCTATCAGATTCTCAATAATACAAGAAAGAATCCTTCCAAGGATAAAATCATTGCCTTATGCCTGGCTGCTCATACAACTCTTGATCAGGCAAGAAGAGCATTAAAGATCTCAGGATGTGCAGATCTTTATGCCCGCAATAAAAGAGATGCAGTTATCATTTATGCATTTCATCATCATCTTGAAGTTCAGGATCTGAATAACCTCTTAAATGAATTTGAAGAACCGGTCCTCGGGGAATGATATATGGTCACTTTGGTGACCTTTTTTATGCATGTTATACAATCTGGTTATATAAAATTATAGAGAACTGGTTATTCTTATATGCCCAGAAATGTCTTAGACTGTTCATAATATTTGAAGGGAGATATTTCATATGAGTGCAAAAGACAGAACTCTTAAACTATGTGTTGTAGCACTATTTGCGGCATTAGCATATGTTTCATTTACATACCTGCAAATTAAGATTCCTACACCAGGAGGATATACATCCTTCCATCTTGGCAATACCTTTGATGTATTGGCAGCTTTGTTATTAGGAGGATTACCTGGAGGAATAGCCGGTGCCATCGGTATGGGAATCGGTGATCTTCTGGATCCTGTATACGTTACCACTGCACCTAAGACAATCTTTCTGAAACTTATGATCGGTGTGATCACAGGTTTAGTTGCCCATAAGGGATTTCATATCAATAACCTGCATGGGAAGAAGCTTACTATAGCTACAATAGTTTCTACCTCTTCCGGCATGTTATTCAACTGCATAGGTGAACCGATACTGGGTTATTTCTATACTGCATATATTCTGGGAGAACAACAAGATGCCGCAGCTACCTTAGCCAAATTCAATGCCGTCACTACCATAGTCAATGCAGTAATCGCCGTCATCATTTCTTCTCTTCTTTATCTTGCCATCCGTCCAAGACTTGAAAACAACAGCACTTTAAAGAAGATTGGTCCAAAGTATTAATTCTTCGTCCAGAAGCAGCTTGTATGGATTGCCCATGAGCTGCTTTTTATGATGTCTATTAAGCAGAAAGGAAAAGCAGTACCATACAGACTTCGATATGCTGAAGTATTCCATATGGTATTGCTTTCTGGATTTTATGTTTTTATAGTCAGGAGTAATAATCGTCATCATCTTCCATCAGCATTCATTCATAATAATCTTCTCTCTGCTGATATCCATCGAGCCATCCTTCCTTATTCTCCTTGATGAACTCTCTGAAATAAGCCAGCTCTATATCACTGATCAGATCATTCTCATTCATCCACTTATAGAACTTTGTTAAAGAAGCACAGGTTTCTTTAATAGCTTTCTTTGAACACCACATAGCCTTACGAGGAAACCAGTCTGACATAAAGTCATCTATTGCCACTTCATTCATTGCCTCTTCTGCAGTATCATCCAGATAAACGCATGCAAATTCGTTCAGATAGAAATCTACATTATCAACATGTTTCTGTATGGTTTTATCAGAAAGCTTTTTATACTTGTACAGATCATCCGCAAAGTATTTGATCAGATAGCTGTTTCTTTCTGTTATCCCTTTTAATTTGCTCATTTCCGGGTCATCAAAATCATCGAATACACTGAGCTTGTCAGCAATGTATTCTTTCCAGTCTGCATCATTTTCAAATTCTGATGATCTGGCCTTATAGTCTTCTTTTATTGTTTTCATAGTATTAGTATAAAAGATTTAGAAATGAAACAGTTTAACTTTTTTACCATAGCCCGCTGCATGGCAAATTATTAATAAGCTTCAAGACTCTCTAACATAAAAAATGATACCGGATGAAACAGTCTGTCATATGCTGTTTCTGTATCTGGTATCATTTTATTTCATGCATGCTGCATTGAATCTAACTTAAACGTAACAAACTCATAATTATCTTTTCCATTACGCTTCACATCATACATTTTCTGATCAGCGGCACGGATAAGCTCATCAATTGTTTCAGCGCCTGTTGGTGCATACACACATCCGATACTGACTGTCATATCTATAGCCTGTTCATCCGGGCTTTTTGGAATATAAACGCTGTCAACTTTCTTACTGACCTCATTAAGTTTCTTCTCAATTGCATCTTCTGACCATTTTCCAGGCGCAAATACAGCGAACTCATCTCCACCCATTCTGATAAGAATATCATTCTTCCTGAAGCATGATTTTAAAGCATCAGCGGTCTCTACAAGGACTACGTCACCAGCTCCATGTCCATATGCATCATTCACTTCTTTAAAGCGGTCAAGATCCATGTAGATCAATAATCCTGCTTCATTCTTTTTAAAGTATCTTTCAGATCCATAGCGGTTATACAATCCTGTTAACGGATCTCTGTCTGCTTTATCTTCCACAATATTGATATACATATTGTTTTGTATTCTTACTGACAACACATAAAGGCACGCAGCTATCGACATCAGACATGCATTCACGGAATGCAGTAAATCTCTTACAAACAGATCTGAAGGCTTTGCGTAAAAATCAGCTGTAATATACACAGCAGTTATAGCTGCGACAAATACAATCACATGCCATGGTTTATCCAGAATTAATTCCGGCAGAATCAGTAAGAATAAAAGAAATGTAAACGTTAATTCATCCGGATCTTCAAATGTTCCATGCCATATTGTGATTAACAGCATCGGTATCTCTATCAGATAGATAAGTAGTGTAAAATTAATCTTCTTCTTTCTTAAATAAAAGAAATACAGCGGAACTGTAATAACCATAAGAATCAGTTCAAGAAGAAGATTTCTGTTTTGAATCACACTGTCTCCTGATACAAGCGTACTGATAATATTCAGAAACAGAATGATACTGTAGAAAATCAGAATCAAGGTAATTCCTGTCTGGTTTTCATAATCTATTCTGTCTTTGTTATCTTTATAGTTTTCAAATTTCAATAAATTCAAATACTTCTTAATACTCATTAAATCCGTCCCTCATAGTGACAGAACTATTTTAGGACTATAAGATTCATTTTCAATAGATTTGTTCATATCAAATAGTAGTATTTGTCTATTAACATTTTTGAATACTTTACACACAGAAGAAGTCTTATACCTTCTTCTATGCAAGATATGTCTTAAAGAACTCATTCAGTTTATTCACTGCCTGATCAACATATTCCTTTACCCAGTATGTCCGGATATGTGATGCGCCCGGAATCAGATAGAGTTCCTTATTTTCAGTCCTTGTTGCTTTATTAAAGGCATCCTGTGTCATATAGAGAGTATCTGCCTTTTCACCGGCAATCATCAGTAATGGCTGATTAATCAGATCCATTCTGTCCTCAACATCAAATGCCATGAGTTTCATAAAAGATTCAGTGGTATAGCTGCCTGTCGCATGAGGATGCTTATGAGATATACCATAATATTCAATCCCATCACGATACAGTGAATTTAAAGGCATTTTCTCCATAGTCGCACGCAATTCATCTTCTGTCTGATGCGGCGAAAGGAACGCTTCATACTGTATATCACCATTCAGTTCTGCATTGCGCGCTTCAGAAGCTTTCTGAAGTCTTGTCTGAATGTTCTTCTTGTCTGCATCAAGAAAACCATTACGGCGTACTCTGCCTGAATTAAACATAGATAGAGAAGCAACTGCTTTAATTCTCTTATCAGTCTGTGCTGCCGCAATAGTATATCCTCCACCACCGCAGATTCCTAAAGATCCGATTCTGCTGTTATCTACGGATGGCAGCCGGATCAGATAATCTACCATCGCATCCACATCACCAATACGGTTAGAAGGATAATCCCTTAGTCTTGGCTCACCACCGCTGGCCCCCTGATACCGTGCATCTGCCGCAATTGTCACAAAACCAAGTTCTGCCAAGCGCTGTGCATAGAGACCTGCGACCTGTTCTTTGCAGCCGCCATTAGGATGTGCAACTGTAATACCGGCATATCTGCCTTCCGCATTTTCATCATAATCTGCAGGCAGATACAGATTGGCAGAAACCTTTATTCCTTCTGCTTCATATTCAACCGGTTTAATATTAACCCTGCCTGGTTCATTCTTTTCAATAGCTCCCTGATACACGAGTCCGAATGCGTTACTCATTTTATAAATTCCTCTCTTTCATCCAGTGATGCATATGTTCATAAATCTGTTTATTGTTTTTTTCCTGAAACATAAAATGTGAATTTCCATAAATGCCTTCATCGGGCAGGCTGATAACCTTTGCATCGCCACCATGCCGGTTAATGTAATTCGCAAATACATGTGCATGTTCACGGGTAACACGCCAATGATCTGATACCGGCACATCACTTGGCTCATCCGGAATATAGTCACCGAAGTAAATGGCAATCGGTTTTGAAAGCAATGGTTCAAATATTTCATCCTTTACCGGTACATACGCCTGTCCCTTCTTCCCGCCAAAAGCTGAATTGCTGGGTGTAGGATCCGGGCAGTCTTCTTCCGGCATAATGAATGTGCCTGGTTCTATCGCAATTACACCTGTTACATTTTCAGAAGTTCCGGCAATGAACCATCCGGGAATACCACCCTGGGAATGTGTTACCAGCAATGAAGGGCCTGACTTTTCCAATGCTGCATTCATTGCAGAACGTTCCCGCTCAATATCGAATGTACCGACAGGGACCGTCATCATTCTGAAGAAAGTTTCAATATTCTCTTTGCTGACAGGGAATTGTGTTCCCTTTGCAAAATCCGGCCACATTCCCAGACGAAACTGTGTAAACCATGTCAGATCATCAGGTACTGCAGATACCTCTGCATCCTCTGATACTTTTGCGGCTGCTCCATACATTGGCGCATCTGCCAGAAAGATGCTGTAGCCGTCCTCAAGAAACATATCCGCAAAGCCATCAGAATATGGCGTTTTCATCCATGTTTCCTTGTTTCCGCCATAGCCATGCAGGAACATTACTCTTTTACCATTTCCTTCTTCAGGAATCTGATAAAAGATGCTGGCATGATCGCTATAGCGCAACTGTCCTTCTGAAGATAACTGGCCATGAACCGGATCAAAAACACCATCTGCTTTTTTCACCGATCCGCCAGCTGTATATACACCCTGTTCCTTAATATGAAGTGTCATATAAGTATTTCCTCTTTTCCTTACACAGATAAGATATCAGGCAAAGCATACTCTGCTGTTGCATGATGGTTATAGTGTTATTGAAATGAGTTATATTGACTGCTTTAAGAATGTTTAAACAATACAGAGGATAAATATTAAAAAGCTCAGATTATCTTGGCAGAGCTTCCTCAATACCCGGGATCAGGTTAAAAAATGTTGCAGTACTGGATAAGAACGAATCCTTGACTGTCAGAATACCAGTCATATCAATGCACGTGTTTACCTGTCCCTTAATATCAATGTATGTATTGTCTTTCAGATCAGGCAGGATGTTCTCAGATCTCTTATGAATGAAGTGGAAACCACATGCTTCTGTTCCATCTTTCTTAACACACATCTTGAATACATCTTAGGATGTCTGCAATATGTGACATATGCCATATTCACTGATGTTGTAAACATACCTGAAAAGACTGCAGAATATTTCTATGACTGCATGCCATAGCGAATGAAAGTGTTTCTTACAACAAATGACTGATACTTAATAATCACGGCCAGCATAATACTGACCTGGATTTTTCATTTAATCTTGTCTTGTATAGCGGCAGTGCGGATAATTACTGCATCCTATAAAACTTCCATATTTCCCGTTCCTTCTGACTAACTTCCCGCCACATCTCGGACATATCATGGTATCAACTGGTTTTTCCTGAGAAATTCTTTCTTTTATCTGTTCTATGCGGTGATCCTCATATTCCTGATTATGGCTTAGAATCATGTTTCCAATGTCCAGCATATCCTTTTTGGAATTTCTTTCATGGTTTTTGAATGTTTTAAGAGTCTTTGCCAATTGATCAGCACGTATAACTTTCTCTTTTATTTCTTTTTTTGCATAGCGGTCATTCAATATAGTCCTGGGATTTGCTAATACTACTAGTGATTTGTTCCACGCATCAAATGATGCACTGATTGCGGCACGCATAAGAGTATTCTTGTTAGAAATTCTGCATTCTTTGAAAACTTCCAGATGTCTTGCATTCTGAGTAACAGGACTGTATATGCCTTCTTTATATTTCCTGCTTCCTACCTGGAAACTTCTGATGAATTCGACTTTACTGTTACTGTGATTGCTGTCATCATACTCAGAAAAATTCATTCAGATAAAGTTCCATATTGAATTTGAATTATCTTTGCTTTAATCTTTAGTTAGCTATTACTAACATGGTTCTTGACAGGAGATCATATAATGCCAAAAACATCTTCAGAATATAAGAATTTGACCATCAGAGAATTCACTGAAGCAGAACGAATCTACGAAAAGAAAAATGCCGGCATATACAATATCTGCCGTAAAGATTATCCCGACATTCTGGAAGAATTGAAACAGGAACCTTTTACAGATCTTCTTGATGCAGGATGCGGACCGGGACCGATGATTGAAATTCTGGAAGAAAAGATGCCCGGAAAACATTATGTTGGAATTGACCTGACTCCTGCCATGATTGAAAATGCCAGACATAAGAATCTCCCTGATGCGGAATTTGTCACAGGTGATTGCGAGAATCTTCCGTTTTCGGATAACAGCTTTGATGTCATTATCTGTGCCAATTCCGCGCATCATTATCCAGACATCGACAGGTTTTATCAAAGTGTTTACCGCTGTCTGCGTCCGGGTGGAAGACTGATCCTTCGTGACTTCACTTCTGATAATCCACTCATACGATGGATGGCTACGCACCTGGAGATGCCTCTTGCCCATATGGCAGGACATGGAGATGTTGACATGCTGCATAGAGAAGAAGTACAGCAGGGTCTGGAATCTGCCGGTATGAGCGTAGAAAAGAATGAAATCCGAAAGGGAGGAAGGCTTCATCTGGTGGCACGTAAACCTACAAACATTTGAAATCCGTAAAGAAAAGGCTCATTTTCCGGTTAAGGAAGATGAACCTTAAATAAATATCTATTCCGCAATCTTTAACACGGTTTTACCTCTGGACTTGCCATGTGCCACTTTTGAAAGAGCCTGATTCACATTCTCTAACGAAAACACTTCATCTACTGATGCACGAATTTTCTTTTCCGTAAAAATCCTTGAAACTTCTTCAAGACCAGCACCATCTTCATGGACAAAGATAAAGTAATAATGCTGGTGCTTCTTCGCAGCCATCCTGTCATAAGAATGACCAGCCAGATTAAACAAAACTCTCTTTCCGGATGACATACCTGTTCTTCTGGCAAATTCACCATTCGGCATCCCACGCAGGGATACCAGGCTTCCACCATCTTTCAGAATACCAAATTCCTTCGACAGTTCTTTTCCACCAAGTGTGTCCAGTACACCATCCACATCAGAAAGAAGTGTTGTGTAGTCTTCTTTCTTATAGTCAATAAACTGCTTTGCACCAAGAGCCAGAACTCTTTCCCGATTGGCAGCACTGCCATTCGTTACTACCTTCAATCCTTTCGCATTTGCTAATGGAATAGCCATAGCTCCAAGACTTCCGGTTCCTCCGGAAATAAAAAGCGTATCGCCTGGTTTAAGATGCATCATTTCCAATGCCTGCATGGCAGTTAAGGAAGTTAAAGGCACACAGGCTGCTTCTTCATCTGAAAGATAGTCAGGTACTTTTGCAATGGCATTCTGATTTACTGCTGTATATTCCGCAAAAGCACCGATCTTCTTTAAAGGCATGCGTCCATAGACTCTTTCACCAGTTTTAAAATTCTTAACCTGACTTCCGGTCTTTTCAATGATGCCCACAAATTCATTACCCATAATCAAAGGGAATGAATACGGCACAATCATCTTGACTTCACCATGGATGATCATATTATCCAGTGGATTGACACCTGCTGTATGAATTTTCACCAGAACTTCCTGATCTGAAATTTCCGGTACCGGAATATCTTTTATTTCCAGATCACATCCCTTTTTGTTATATCCGTTTAATACTGCTGCTTTCATTTCACTTCACTCCTGTCAATTTCTTTCTGCATTCTTTCAATACAGTCTGATAATGTAGTTTCCTTCAGTTCCTGTTCTGCCTTTTCTTCCGCGTCCCGGAATACATCCTGCAGTACAGGTCTGATATGTCTGCCAACTATACACGCATCACTTGGATTCTGATGCAGGTCAAATATATGTACCTGATCTGTTCCTTCTACAGCTTCATAGATCATGAAAAGAGTGATCTCCTGCGGTTTTCTTTTCAATGCAAACCCACTGATGCCCGGTCTGCTTTCCACCAGACCTTTCTTCTTTAAAAGACTTGTGATTTTCCGAATATAGCTTGGATTCGTACCAACACTCTCTGCAATCTGTTCTGAAGTCATCGGATGATCTGACTCTGAAATCAGAATCATCATATGAATGGCTGAAGAAAAACGTGTATCCATGTTTGTATCCTTTCTGTACCTGTATCAGATACTGATACAATTATGGAGAAAAAGATCAGTATGTCAAGATGAATGATCTT
>CAZHUX010000022.1:0-28106 GCA_964535445.1 uncultured Galactobacillus sp.
CGCAGAAAGGTCTGCTACTTCACAAAGAACAATATCAAGTATATTGACTATAAAGATGTTGAACTCTTAAAGAAGTTCATCAGCGCTAATGGTAAGATTACACCAAGACGCGTTACAGGAACTCGTGCGAAGTATCAGAGAAAACTGGCTGTAGCTATCAAGCGTGCCCGCCAGATGGCATTACTGCCATACATCGCTGACTGATGTAGTAAAACTTCCTTCGGGAAGTTTTTTTAGTATCTAGTCATGAATGACTCTGCATGCAGTGATGCTGTCATCAGATTCTTTATCTGTAATTAAAGCGTCAAAGTCACTGAATGAGGCAAACATATACGTACCCTGTGAATCAAACTTTGACGCATCCGCAAGCACATACTTATGATCAGAATGAAGGATGGCATGCTGTTTGACGGATACTTCTTCAAAGGAATAGGTAGTAGGACCATCACTGTTTTTAAAACCATCTGTTCCCATAAAGGCAGTATCAATATGCAGTGTATCCAGATGATTGATCGCAAAGGATCCGGCAGCGGCCTTTGCCTTTTTCTGTATCTTTCCACCAAGAAAGATCAGTTCATGTTTCTGCTCACAGATCATGGACGCAATTTTAATGGAATTGGTAATGACGATCAGATCCTTTTTTAATGGAAGTAATCTTGCTAAGGCAAGGGTAGTACTTCCGGGATCCAGGAAGATCACAGAATGATCTTCAATGAGTTCCAGTGCTTTTCTGGCAATGGCATTTTTTTGAATGCTGTTGGTATTCATTTTGAAATCAACCGCAATTTCACCACTGTTCTGCAGTAATTCTGCACCGCCATGTTTCTTTATCAACAGGCCCTGTTCTTCCATTTCATTCAGATCCTTACGGATCGTTTCCATACTGACATGGTACTTTTCGGAAAGCTCATTAACACGTACGGTTTCATTCATCAGTAATTGTTCATAGATATGCTGGTGTCTGGATTCTGATTTCTTACTCATAACATGATTATACAGAAAACTTGGTTTTTAAAAACCAAAAATATATAAAACCAACTTTTTAAAGTTCTTTTTGCTAAATAACACAGATATTCATTGCATGATATTTATGGATTTATTACATTGTTTATGGAGGATAAAAAATATGAAACTGCAGGCAGCGTTAGATACATTGACATTAGAACAATGTGAGGATCTCTTATCAAAATCCAAAGGCGCAATTGATATTGCGGAAGTAGGTACCCCATTTGTCATAGAACAGGGTATGGTACCGGTCAGAGACTTCAAGGAGAAGTTTCCATGGGTAGAAGTACTGGCCGATGCCAAGATCATGGATGCAGGAAAGTATGAGGCAGATAAGTGTTTTGATGCCGGTGCGGATATTGTGACAGTTCTCGGTGTCAGTAACGATGCGACTATCAAAGGCGTTGTAGAAAGTGCGAAGAACCATGGCAAGAAGTGCATGGTGGATATGATTGAAGTCAAAGATCTTGCCCAAAGAGCAAAGGAAGTAGATCAGATGGGAGTTGATTATATCTGTGTTCATACGGCATTTGATGTACAGAATACAGGTAAGAACCCATTAGACGATCTGAAGACAGTTAACGGTGTCATTCAGAATGCCAAGTCAGCTGTAGCCGGGGGAATCAAGTTAGCTACTATAGACGATATTGTTAAGGAAGGGGCAGAAATCATTATTGCCGGTGGTGCTATATGCAATGCGGCAGATCCGGCTGCTATGGCTCATGAAATGAAGAAGCATCTGAAGTAAGGAGATAAAGACATGAAAAATACAGAATATACATCCATCATTCTGGATGAATTAAAGCAGACATTAAGCAAGATTGATAATGAGAAGTCTGATGAATTTGTAGAGTTATTGAATAATGCCGGAGAAATCTTCTGCGCTGGTGCCGGCAGAAGCGGATTTGCGGTCAAGGCATTTGCGATGAGACTCATGCATATGGGTTTAAAGAGCTATGTCGTAGGAGAAACCTGCACACCGAATATAGATGAAAACGGATTGTTAGTAGTTTGCAGTGGTTCCGGTTCTACCAAGAGTATGGTAAACCATGCCCAGAAAGCAAAAGAAGTAGGGGCCAAGGTAGTATTGATTACCATTAATCCGGACTCTCCGATCGCAAAGATTGCGGATCTTGTTATTGTGATCAGTGCGGTATCTCCTAAGAGTGCAAAGCAGGGAGATGTTAAATCCATCCAGCCGATGGGGTCACTCTTTGAACAGTCTGAGGCATTGTATCTGGATTCCATCATTCTGATGTTAATGGAAAAGAAACATATGGATTCTGATACGATGTTTGGCAGACATGCCAATATGGAGTGATCTATGGATGAAGTGTTATTCCTGGATTCTCCGGTTGTTGATAAACCATATGGCGGTACCAGACTTCATGAACTGTTCGGCGTAGGAAAACCAGATGAAAAGATCGGTGAATACTGGGTGATCAGTGGTCATGATCATGGCCCAAGCAGAATAGATAACGGGACATACAAAGGCCAGTTATTAAAAGATGTGTATAAGGATCATCGGGAATTGTTTGCCTATGACAGCCATGAGAAGTTTCCGCTTTTAATCAAGCTGAATCAGGCTGCCCAGCCTGTATCTGTGCAGGTACATCCTTCTGATAAGCAGAAGCCTGGTGAAGGTAAGGCAGAGTTCTGGCTGTTCTTAGAGGCGAAGCCTGGCTCCAGAATCATTCATGGTCATACAGCCAAGACAAAAGAAGAATTAAGAAAGAAGATAGAAGAAAAAGACTGGAAAGATCTTCTTATCTATGAAGATATCCATGCCGGAGACTGCGTCTTCAATCCGCCGGGGATGATCCATGGCCAGGAAGCGGATGATGTCATGTGTGAAGTCCAGCAGTCCAGTGATACAACCTATCGTATCTATGACTATGATCGTCTCTTTGATGGTAAGCCAAGACAGCTTCATGTAGAGCAGGCAATAGAAGTGACAGAAGTTCCGTCTCCTGAGGCTAAACTATATCCGGTAAAGGAAGAAGAGAATGGGAATACTATTACACATTACGCTGATAATGAATTCTTCCGGATTACAAGATATCAGCTGACAAATGAAGTGAAGGTAAAGAATCCAAAGTATTCTCTGTTAGTTATATTCAGTGGTAATGGAACAATAGAGACAGAACATGAAAGTTATCCGGTTCATGCTGGCATGGGTATTGTAGTGACAGGTTTATCATCCTCTTATGTATTAAAAGGAAATATGGATGTGCTCGTCAGTGAACCATCCATGCAGAAATAAGATTCTGACAACAAAGTTATGGCTTTTCTGTTAGCCATAATCATGATTCTGTATGAAAGGATATGCCTATATTCCCGAAATGATCACATAATCTGAAAAGATAGCGTATAATAGGCATATCCTTCATATCGTATATGCTTTCGAATCGGCGGGAGTGTTTCTACCTGACTGCCATAACAGTCGGACTACGATTTGAGATTTCTTCTGCGTGTATGAGGGAATATATCGCAGAAGTTTTTTTGTTTTTGTACGTATGGGGATAAGGAAAGAGGGGAAAATCCTAATGTTAGAAAAGCTTTTTAAGCTCAAGGAGAACGGCACGAATGCTAAAACAGAGCTGATTGCCGGTCTCACCACGTTCATGACCATGGTTTATATTCTGGCTTTGAACCCTAGTATTTTGAAGGCATCTGGTATGGATGCCGGCTCTGTACTGACTGCTACAGCAGTAGCTTCAGCGATCGCCTGCTTTGCAATGGCAGCTTTCTCCAATAAGCCATTCGCATTATCTGCTGGTCTTGGTCTGAATGCCTACTTTGCGTATACAATCTGTGGAACCATGGGATATTCATGGCAGGCTGCTCTGACAGCGGTTCTGATTGAAGGCATTATCTTCATCATCCTGTCTCTTACAAATATCCGTGAAGCAATCTTCAATGCAATACCTGCACAGTTAAAGATTGCCGTATCTGTAGGTATTGGCTTCTTCATTACATTCATCGGTTTACAGAATGCCAAGATCATTGTTGGTTCTTCTACTTTAGTTGGTTTATTCAATCTGCGTAATTCCTTTACAGACGGCACATTCAATACAACCGGTATTACGATTCTCTTATGCCTGATTGGTGTTGTTATTACATTCTTCCTGCTCTATAAGGGTGTTAAGGGTTATATGCTCTGGGGTATTCTGATTACCTGGGCACTTGGTATTATCTGCCAGTTAGTCGGTCTTTATATTCCAGATAATAAAGATTACTTCTCAGTCATTCCTACTGCGGTATTCTCTATGCCGGCTAGTATGGCACCGACATTCTTCAAGTTTGATTTCAGCTTTATCGGTGAACATCCGATGGATTTCTTAGTCATGATGTTCTCCTTCCTGTTCGTTGATGTATTTGATACATTGGGAACAGTTATCGGATGTGCTTCCAAATCCAATATGCTTGATAAAGACGGCAAGCTGCCTGGAATCAAGGGTGTTCTGTTAGCTGATGCTGTTGGTACAGTCGTTGGTGCATGCTGCGGTACTTCTACAATCACAACATTCGTAGAATCTTCTTCTGGTATTACTGAAGGCGGCCGTACAGGTATGACATCCTGCACAGTAGGTATTCTCTTCTTATTAGCGCTGTTCTTATCACCATTGTTCTTGACAATTCCTAGCTTTGCAACAGCGCCGGCATTAATTGTTGTAGGCTTCTTAATGATGCAGCAGGTAGGAGAGATTGACTGGACAAATCTTGTTGATGCTATTCCTTGCTTTGCCTGCATTACCATGATGGGCTTTGCATATTCTATTTCTGAAGGTATTTCCTTCGGTATCATCACATGGGTTATTCTGCATCTGTTAGCTAAGAAGACAGATGAGACATCCGTATTGATGTATATTCTGGCAATATTGTTTGTATTGAAGTATTTCCTGATATAAACATATTTCTTTACAGCACATATTCAATTCAGAGTATGTGCTGTTTTTATTTTGCCAAACCACGTTACAATAAAGTATATGACTGCTGAAATAACCATTGGGAAGTATGACGGTTCATCCTGTTTTAAAGAAGTATTAAATGAATATGATCTTTCCTGCAGGAATATGGATTCTTTAAATGATCCTTTTGAAAGTGGAGATTTCTTATTGATAAAGGGAAGCATCAGTAATGAAAATAAGGATACTCTGAAACAATTAAAGAAGCTTTCCAAAGATGGTATTCATACAATTCTTTTATTACATACAGACTTGATGAAAAAGATTGTGAATACCAAACCATTCTTAATCTGTCCTTATATAGATGATCTTGAAAAGTCATATCATGCAAAAATACGCAATGAGAATGATGTGATGAGAATCTGTGCATCTATCCATGATCATACCCATGGCAATGTACTGACTCCTTACAAAGATAAGATGATATTTGTATGCCGGGATGGCAGACAGTTTATCACCAGCATGCCGTATGAATCTTTGGATACTGCATACAGTTATGAATCCATGACTGCTGTATTTCTATGTACATATAAAGAATCAGAGGATTATGTAAGGATATTCCATGAGTCTGTATGTGCTTATAGTGTCAGTGCACATACAGGTAAACCGGCTGAAAGAAAAGCCATAGAAGATGCTTATGAAATGATGAAGGAGAAGAACATATGGATGAAATGAATGAACTGTATTACAGAGAACCTTATACAAAGGAATTTGATGCTGAAAAAGTTTCTTGTACTAAAGTACAGGATCATTATGAGACTGTATTAAGTGATACTGCTTTCTATCCGGAAGGTGGTGGACAGGCAGCGGATCATGGAACATTGAATGGGATAGCTGTATATGATGTACAGAATCATGATGGCACAATTATTCACTATACAAAGGAACCTGTAGAAGATAACCATGTTCATGGTGTACTGGATTGGGACAGAAGATTTACCAATATGCAGATGCATACGGCAGATCATATATTCTCAGGGATTGTTCATAAGCATTATGGTTATGACAATGTCGGCTTTGCGATGGGAGAACATGGCGTCAGAATGGATTTTTCCGGATATATGAGTGAAGAAGAAATCAGACAGATGGAACTTGAAGCCAATGAAGCTATCTGGAACAATCTTCCGATAGAAGCTTCTTTCCCGGATGCGGAAACATTAGCTCATTTAGAGTATCGTTCCAAGAAAGAATTAAAGGGAAAGGTCAGAATTATTACGATCCCTGGTGTAGATGTATGTGCATGCTGCGGGACACATGTAAAAAGAACCGGTGAAGTAGGTTCTATCCGCATTTACAGTAATGAGAAGTATAAGGGTGGTGTCAGAGTCATGATGCTTGCCGGTAAGAGAGCATTGGAAGAAGATAATATTCTCTGTAAACAGAATCATCTGATATCTGCGGCTTTAAGTGCACAGCCTCAGAATACATATGAGTCTGTAAGAATCCTGCAGAATCAGCTTGTTGAAGAAAAGCATAAGAATACAGAGCTTTATGCAGAGTTAATGAATTACAAGCTTCATAGCTATGAAGATAACCAGAAATTAGTCATGGATTTTGAAGAAGGCATGGACCGCAATATCATGGTTAAGTTTGCAAATGCTTTGGTAGATGAGAAACATGCTGGAACAGCAGCTGTATTGAATCATACAGAACAGGGTTATGCCTATGTCATCATTTCACATACAGTGGATCTAAAAGCACATGTAAAGGATATCAACAGCCTTCTGAATGGCCGTGGAGGCGGAAAGAAGGATGTCATACAGGGATCATTTGTCTCTGATGAAGATACTATCAGGAAGGTATTGCAGGATATTCTTGGATAAAAACCGGTAATTGTGCAACATGATGATACATGTTTATCAGTTTGTAAGAGGTCAATGAAAAAATCAGTAAATAATCTATTACATCTCTGTTAAAATATATAAGTCAGTCTTTAATGACTTTAATAGAATGGAGGATCCATTGGATCAAAGTAAGATCATTGAGCGTTTTCATGATGGACAGTGCTTTGATGCATATCGTTTGTTTGGAGCTCATTTTACATACAGAAATCATCAGAAGGGTGTTGTTTTTACAGTATATGCACCACATGCAAGAAATGTTTCAGTAGTCGGAAACTTTACAAACTGGGATGAGAATGCCGTAAAGATGGAACGCATGAGTGCAGCTGGTGTCTGGTCAGTCTTTATCACGGATGTAAAAGAATGGGATTCTTATAAATACCGGATAGAAGATGCCTATGGAAATATGCTGTATAAGGCAGATCCATATGCTTTCTACAGTGAAACAAGACCTTCTAATGCGTCTAAAATCTATAATCTTTCTGATATACACTGGTCTGATCAGAACTGGATGAGTAAACGTACAAGATGCTTTGACAAACCAGTCAGTATTTATGAAGTATATGCCGGTGGATGGAAAAAGAACGGAAACTATCCATACACCTATCAGATGATGGAAGATAATCTGATTCCTTATGTAAAGGAACATGGTTTTACCCATATAGAAATGATGCCTTTGACAGAATATCCGTATGATGGCAGCTGGGGATATCAGGTAAGCGGGTATTTCAGTGTGACATCCCGTTATGGCAACCCGACTGAGTTTGCGTCCTTTGTCAATGCATGCCATAAGGCAGGCATCGGTGTGATTATGGATATGGTGCCGGTGCACTTTGTGAAGGATGATTATGGCCTGAGATATTTTGATGGGCAGGCCTTGTATGAATATACAGATGATACGAATGCTGAGAGTCAATGGGGGACCATGAATTTCAATCTCTGGAGTGAAGAAGTCAGAAGCTTTCTGATGAGTTCTGCTTCTTTCTGGTGTGAAACGTATCATATAGACGGCATTCGTATAGATGCGGTATCCAATCTGATTTACTGGGGTGGAAACCGTGACAGAGGTGAAAATGAAGGATCACTGACATTTATCAGAAGAATGAATTATTACCTGCATAAACAATACCCTGAGGTCATGCTCATTGCGGAGGATTCCAGTGATTATTCCGGCGTTACGGCTTCCAGTGAAGATGGAGGATTAGGCTTTGACTATAAGTGGGATCTTGGCTGGATGAATGATACCCTGAACTATTATGCAAGTGATCCTTTATACAGAGGCAGCGAACATCATAAGATTACCTTTTCGATGCAGTACTTCTACAGTGAAAGGTTTATGTTACCGCTGAGTCATGATGAAAATGTTCATGGTAAAAAGACAATTGTTGACAGGATGTGGGGAGACTACGATCAGAAATTCTCTCAGGTGAGAAATCTCTATGCCTATATGTTTGCGCATCCTGGCAAGAAGCTGAATTTCATGGGAAATGAAATTGCTTCTTTCCGTGAATTTGATGAAACAAAGGAACTGGACTGGTTCTTACTGAAATATCCAAGACATGATGCATTCCAGAGGTTCTTTACTGATTTAAATCATTTATATCAGAAACATGGATGCCTCTATAAATATGATTATGGAAAGGATAATGGCTTTCACTGGATTAATGCGGATGATGATAAGCAGAGTATTTATTCTTTCTACAGAGCAGATGAGAAGGAATTCCTTGTATGCATCGTGAACTGCAGAGATGTATCATATCCATCTTATGACATTCCGGTACCTGTATCCGGTACATATAAGGAAATACTGAATACGGAAGATGGAAAGTATGATGGCTGTAATATGATCAATGAAAAGCCTGTTCATAGCTGGCAGAGGAATAACAGTCAGAATATGATTACGGTATGCATAGCACCATGGGCTGCTTTGTGGCTCGTAGTGAAGAGATAGAAAGAGTGAAGGGGTATGTTTAAGAATAAGACAGAATTTAAGAAAGAATTTACCAGAAGATTAGTAGAATCCTATGGCTGTTCGGTTGAGGATACACATCCTACAGAGAAGTATATGGTTCTTGGAACCATGGTCAGAGACTATGCAAATGTAAACTGGAAGGATACCAAGGCGGCTGTCAAAAAACAGAATGCCAAGCAGGAATATTATTTTTCCATTGAATTTCTGTTAGGCAGAATGTTAACAAGCAATCTTAAGAATCTTGGCATCTATGACATGGTTGTAAATGGATTAAAGGATCTTGGCATTGATTATGATGAGTTAGCTTCCCTGGAGCTTGATCCGGGATTAGGTAATGGTGGTCTTGGCAGACTGGCCGCATGCTTTATGGATTCTGGTGCATCCATGAATCTGCCATTGAATGGCAATACCATCCGGTATCGTACGGGTCTTTTCGAACAGAGGATCAATGATCAGGGTGAACAGGTAGAGGTACCTGATTACTGGATGCGTTATGGAAACCCATGGGAAATCAGAAAACCAAAGCATGCCGTAGAAGTCAATTTCTATGGTTATGTAGAGACAAGCTACGATGAAAAAGGAGATATGCATTTCAAGCTGGTAAATCCGGTCAAGGTGATGGCTGTTCCTTATGATATGGCTCTTGTAGGTGCTGATACAAAGATGACAAATACATTACGTCTGTGGTCAGCTGAGCCTTCTGATTCCCCAATGCAGATGTCAGAAAGAGATTATCTGAATCTGGTGGACAGTATCTGTCTGAAACTGTATCCGGATGATTCTACAGAAGAAGGCAAGTATACAAGATTAATGCAGGAGTACTTCTTTGTATGTGCCGGTATTAACTCTATTGTTGAATCACATCTGAAGCAGTATAAGGATCTGCATAATCTTGGTAAGAAGGTAGGCATTCAGATGAATGATACCCATCCCGTCTTAGTCATTCCTGAATTAATGAGAGTATTGATGGATGAACATGGATTCTCATGGAAGGAAGCTTCTGATGTTGTCAGAGAGACTGTAGCTTATACAAATCATACGGTCATGAGTGAAGCTCTTGAGAAATGGCCGATGAGCTATATCCGTAATCTTCTGCCTAGAATTGCAATGATTATTGAAGAGATTGACCGCAGATTTGTACAGTATGTACTGAATCACAGCATGGATGATCCGGATATGGTAAACAGAGTACGCATCATCAAGGATGATCAGGTACAGATGGCTAATCTTGCGATTGCATGTTCTCATGCGGTAAATGGTGTTGCGGCGATCCATTCAGAGATTCTGAAGAATGATCTGTTCCGTGACTTCTATAAGTTATTCCCTGAGAAATTCTCTAATAAGACAAATGGCATTACCCCGCGCAGATGGATGCTGTATTCTAATCCACAGTTAGAGAAGTTCCTGGATGAAAGAATCGGTACAGGTTATCACAAGGACTGGCATGAGTTTGAAAAACTGATGGATTATGTGGATGACCGTAAGAGTCAGGAAGATTTCCTGAAAGTAAAGCAGGAAAGAAAGCTGATCTTAACAAAGTATATCAAGGATAAGACAGGGATTGATGTAGATCCGGATTCTATCTTTGATACCCAGGCAAAGCGTCTGCATGCATACAAGAGACAGTTATTAAATGTTCTGAATATCATATACAGATATCAGAGAATCAAGTCTGATCCGAATTATACAATGCCTAAGCATACGTATATCTTTGCGGCTAAGGCTGCTTCAAGCTATGTATTTGCCAAGAAGGTAATCAAGTTAATTAACTGTGTAGCGAAGGTAGTCAATAATGACCCGGATGTAAAGGGCATGATGAAGGTTGTGTTCTTGCCGAACTATAATGTCTCTATGTCTGAGATTCTGATGCCGGGATCTGATATCAGTGAACAGATTTCTACAGCCGGTAAGGAAGCCAGCGGTACCGGAAACATGAAGTTCATGATGAACGGGGCAATTACCCTCGGAACATTAGATGGAGCTAATGTAGAAATTGATAATCGTGTTGGCAGAGAGAACGATGTGATCTTTGGATTAACCGTCGATGAAGTCAATGCATTGCGCTATAACTATCATTCCAGGGAGTGGCGTGATTCTGATCCGCGTATTTCCAATGCGCTGAACTCATTAGTAAACTGCACATGGTCTGATAATCCGGATGATTTCAGAGTCATTCTGGATGAGATTACAACCAAGAATGATGAATTCTTTGTCTTAGCTGATTTTGACGCTTATGTAAGAGCACAAGAACAGGCAGAGGCTCTGTATCAGGACCGTCTGCATTGGGCAAAGATGTGTCTTGTCAATATAGCCCAGAGCGGATATTTCTCCTCTGATCGTACAATTGGCGAATATGCGAAGGATATCTGGGATCTGAAAAGCATTGAAGTGAAGAGTGATAAGTGATATAAAGTAGTCTTCAAATATGTAAGGAGAATGCAATGCCCGCAATGTATGCATATCTGGATGATTTTGGAAAGATAACCATCTGGATGAATAAGAATTTCTATGGCGGCCGGAGTGACAGCTTCTGGCTGATTGGCCCGAATGGCTTTCTGAAAGATCTGATTGTGGCCGGTGTAGAAGAACACGGGGCAACCGTGAAATATGCTTTGACAGCACCTGCCGATCTTTCTTTTGGCAAAGATTATAAGGTCAGAGAAGCACATGGACTGATTGTGCCGTTACAGATACGGCTGATTGTCAGAACTGAAGAGTTTAACCGGATGTTCTACTATGATGGCGATGATCTTGGGGCTGTCTATCACCATATGCATACAGATTTTGCCTTATGGGCACCAACTGCCGTCAGTGTTACCCTGCAGGTGCATTTAGAAGGCAAGACGCGTACCTTTCCGATGGAAAGAGGAGATAAGGGTGTATGGAGAATGAGTGTCATCGGGGATCTGGCACATGCGACATATGTCTATCTGATAGAAAGAAATGGCCGTATTGTCAGATCTTTGGATCCGTATGCTTTATCTTCTGCCGGCAACAGTTGGGAAAGTGCAGTCATTGATCCGGAAGAAGTTAAAACAATTCCCTTTGTGCCAATGGAAGGCAATGTATCTGGTACAGATGCCATTATCTATGAAACAAATGTCAGGGATATGACAGCTTCTCATGATACTGGCACCAGGAAACATGGAACTTATGAAGCATTGAGTGAAGAAGGTACAACCTACAGAGGTATGCCTACCGGATTAGACTATCTGGCTTCTTTAGGAGTTACGCATATTCAGTTAATGCCTGTACATGACTTCTGTACGGTAGATGAATATCATCCGGATAAGAACTACAACTGGGGCTATGATCCTATGCAGTATCTTTCTTTAGAAGGAAGCTATTCTTCTGATCCGGGTGATCCATACGCCCGTATGAAGGAATTCAGAAATCTTGTTTCCAGGATGCATGCCCATGGATTAAGAGTGAATCTTGATGTAGTTTTCAATCATCTTTATGATGTGGATTCTTCCTGTTTCAATGAAACAGTTCCGTATTATTATTTCCGTTATAACGATGGCGCTTTCTTATCCAATGGTTCTTATTGCGGCAATGATTTTGCGTCAGATATGCCGATGGCAAGAAAATATCTGATTCATGTCATCGAGATGTTCATGCGTCTGTATGACGTGGATGGCTTCCGCTTTGACTTAATGGGTGTTCTGGATGTAGATACGATGAATGCCATCCGTGCTAAGGCCGTATCTATCAAACCGGATGCGATGATCTATGGTGAAGGCTGGGATATGCCTACGGTATTAGACTGGAAGAAGAAGGCAAATATCAACAATCAGAATGTCATGCCTCATATCGGTCATTTCAATGATTATTTCCGTGATGTCGTCAAGGGCAAGACAAGTGATGATCAGAAGTACGAAAGAGGCTATATTACCGGTGATCTGGGACAGGCTTTCTCCATGCTTTCTGCATTAAGTGCCAATACCCAGAAAGAGCCTCTGTTCTTCCGTTTTGAATCACCGGATCAGTCCATTAACGGTATTGAAACGCATGATAACTCTACGGCATGGGATAAGATGCATGCCTGTTGTGGAAATGAAGACAGAGAGACAAGAAGAAAACGTCAGAAGATGATGATTCTTTCGGTACTCATTTCGCAGGGTATTCCTTTCTTACATGCAGGAGTAGAATACTGTGGAACCAAGAATGATAATTCCAATTCCTATAATGCCGGGGATGCGATAAACGAGATGGATTGGGAAAGAGCCTACTACAATAAAGATGTCATTGCATATACTAGAAAAGCAATTCAGTTAAGAAAGCAGTATCCTGAATTCCGTTTTCATACATCCGAAGAGATTCTGCATCATGTCAATCTCAATACCGGTGAAGGCGGCGTAGTGTTCTATCATATTCATTTACAGGATGAAGAGAATCATATAGAAGAGATTGAGGCTGTTCTGAATCCTTCTTTTGAAAGTCATAGTTATCATATGGATCAGCCATGGCATATCCTGTTTGATCAGAATGGCAACAGCAGTAATGATGATATCTATGATCTTTATGTACCAGAGTTATCCATCATGATATTTGCGAGGTAATATATGGGACTTTTTACTTTATTTGACAGTGAGAAGAGGCACTATGCACAGGCTGAGAAGCAGTGTAAGAAAGTGCTTGCTTTAGAAGATACATATGCACATATGAGTGATGAAGAGCTGCAGAAACAAACAGCTCTTTTTAAGGACAGAATAAAGAACGGCACTTCTCTGGAAGATCTTCTGCCAGAGGCTTTTGCGGTTGCCAGAGAGGCATCGAAAAGAGTCATTGGTGAATTCCCGTATCCTGTACAGGTATTAGGTGGTGTTCTTTTACATGATGGTGATATTGCGGAGATGAAGACAGGTGAAGGTAAAACCTTAACTGCAGTCATGCCGGTATATCTGAATGCCCTGGAAGGAAAGGGTGTTCATGTCGTTACCGTCAATGAATATCTGGCGGATCGTGATGCCAAATGGATGGGAGATATCTACCGTTTCCTGGGCTTATCGGTTGGCTGTAATCTGCATTCCATGGACAGAAATCAGAAGAGAGATGCTTTTAATTGTGATATTACCTATACAACAAATTCAGAACTTGGTTTTGATTATCTGAGAGATAACATGGTTTTATCCAAAGAAGACAGAGTACTAAGAGGCATGCATTATGCCATTCTTGATGAAGTTGACTCTATTCTGATTGATGAAGCCAGAACACCTCTGATTATCTCTGGTCCTGGGGAAGCACTGGATCAGTCTTATCTGAAAGCAGACCAGTTTGCGAAGAAATGTATTCTCAACAAAGATGTCACAATAGACAATGAGGATAAGGCTGCCGTATTAACAGATGCAGGTATTCATAAGGCAGAGAAATTCTTTGGCGTAGAGAATATTTATGATTATCATAATGCTTCATTAGTGCATTATATGCAGAATGCCTTACATGCTAATTTCATCATGAAGAAAGATGTAGAGTATGTAGTAGAAAATGATGAGATTGTTCTGGTAGATTCCTTTACCGGCAGAAAGATGGAAGGCAGAGAGTTCTCTGATGGTTTACAGCAGGCTTTACAGGCTAAGGAAGGCATTGGTATCAAGCAGGAGACAAAGACCTTAGCTACGATTACCTATCAGAATTTATTCCGTTTGTATGACAAGCTTTCCGGTATGACCGGTACTGCCAAGACAGAAGAAAATGAATTTCTGGATATCTATAATATGCGGGTATATGTCATTCCGACCAATAAACCTGTTATCAGAGTGGATGAAGAAGATCATGTATTTAAAACCATGCATGAAAAGTATGAGGCAATTGTCGAAGATGCTTCTGCACTGCATGCCAAGGGACAGCCTGTATTAATCGGTACGATCTCTGTTTCCGCAAATGAAGCATTATCTGCGATGTTAAAGAAGAAAGGTATCCCGCATAATGTTTTAAATGCCAAAAATGATGCGGATGAAGCAAATATTATTGCAAGAGCTGGTCAGAAGGGCATGGTTACAGTAGCTACCAATATGGCAGGAAGAGGTACGGATATCCGGCTTGGAGAAGGTGCTGGCGAAGCAGGCGGCTTAGCAGTACTAGGCAGTGAAAGGCATGAGTCAAAGCGTATTGATAACCAGTTAAGAGGACGTTCCGGCCGTCAGGGTGATCCCGGCTTATCCAGATTCTATGTATCCATGGAAGATGATCTCATGGTGCAGTACGCTTCTGATGAAGCAAAGGAATCAATAGAGAGATGGTTAGAGGGAAAGGGCAGTGATGATCATATCCGCTCTATCATTGATAAGACGCAGGAAAGAGCTTCCGGTCTTCACTATGATGCCAGAAAGGCTGCCTTGGCTTATGATAATGTCCTTATGCAGCAAAGACAGATTATCTATGGTCAGAGAGACAAGGTTCTTGACATGGATGATATCAGAGAACTGTTAAAAGGATTATTAAAGCAGAATACCGAAGAAGCATTACAGCAGTATCAGAACAATCCGGATAGTAACGATGCCGATAGAAAATGGAAGAAGTATCTGGAAAGTATTCATGTTTCTTCTGAAGAAAAGAATGTCAATGAGATTGTAACAGACGCAGTAAGTGCTTATGAGAAACAGACAGAAGATATCGATCCGGCTGTTATCAGAAAGCTGGAGAAGACAATCTTCTTAAGAACACTGGACAGAGAATGGATTGATCATGTGGATGTGATGGAGCATTTAAAAACATCCATCCGCTTAAGAGGCTATGCCTCTGTAAAGCCTGAGGATGCTTATCAGGAAGAGGGATTAACCCGCTTCAATCATATGATGCAGAATATATCTGAACAGACTATCAGTTCCTTAATGCTTAGTGTATATCAGTCATCAGATAATGCCTGAATCTTCTGCAGTACTTCATAATCAGGATTAGCACTCATCTGTACATCTGAATCTAATTTCATGACTGTATCAGGTGTAAAGGTTTTCCATTCCGGAAGACCTTTTTTGTTTGGATTTCCTGTTTTGATAAAGTTCAGCCAATATTGTTCCATGATATCTGCCAGCTGTCTGTCTTCTTTTGTATACTTTGAGGCATTGTGCTTCCAGCTTCCATAGCAGTAATAGAGCTCTCCGGTATGATTGCAGGAGATTGTTTTATTGTTCTGGGCAAAAAGATACAGATAGACTGGTTCATACCCGGAAGCCAGGGAAGACCATGTATAATGACCATATTCAAATAAGTAAGCATTGGCTAAATGTTTGTATAATGCATTGGCTTCTTTATCTGTTTCAGGTTCTTTATCTATGAATGTATCAATATCAGTGTTGAATAACTGATGCAGTTTCTCCCTGTAATTGGAAAGATTCACTTTTCCTGAAATAACCGCAAATACATCTCCATCCTTCCTGTTATAACCATTTAACAATGCATATTCATTATGGATGCCTTTCTGATAAGAGTCATATGGTGATTCTGTTAAGGCATAGCCGTCATCTGTAAAAGCACATAATGTTTCATACGATGTCTTTGTCTGCATAAGCTGTAAGGCAGGCATTTTCCGTAATGTTTCTATATCAGAAGCGTTATGTTCCGTGCGGAATTTTTCTCCCTGTTCCAGGGCATCTTCAAAGGATATATAGGAATGGGCAGGTAACTTGGCGGAAATAGAAGATGATTCCCCAATGGCTTTCTGGAATAATCCTTTTGTTAAAGGAGATACACACATGGCATTTACTGAAGAGCTTCCTGCTGATTCACCCGCAATGGTGATATTATCCGGATCACCACCAAATGCGGCAATATTATCCTTTACCCATTGCAAGGCCTTTACCTGGTCCAGAAAGCCATACATTCCGGTAGTATGATGCGGGGATTCTTCCTGCAGTTCTTTATCGGCATAGAATCCGAATATACCAAGACGATAAGTAAAAGTAATGAAGATCACACCATTCTCTGCATATTCCTTGCCATCATAGTCATCCCACCATGACTGACCACTGACTAAGGAACCGCCATGGATATAGAAAACTACCGGTAAATTCTCACATTTACCCGCTGGTTTCCAGATATTCAGATACAGACAGTCTTCACTCATGACAGGCTTGTATCTGTCATGTTTTATGCGGTAAAAATTCTTATACATGAAGATATCCAGCAGGGAACTCATGGCAACAGATGTTTCTTTCTGCATGGCCATAGGTTTGAAGTGATCACATTTCTTAATATCCAGCCATGGATCAGGATCCTGCGGTTCTTTCCATCTGAGGTTATCTACCGGAGGTCTGGCATAAGGAATACCGGCATAGATCTCTGTTTTCTGATCTTTTGAAATAACTCCGGTTAACTTACCCTGTTTTACCTGAATGATGTCTGTTTCATTCATTCTGCCTTCCTCTGCCGGTTTTAATTTCTTTATTGGCGCAGTGACATGCATGATCCATGCATATAAAATCAGAAAGATCAGAATGCCTGTCATTCCTTTAAACAGAGAATTTCTGAAGACAAGGAAAGATCCGGCCAAAACTGCTTCCAGTATCCATCCGGTTATCATATTTCTGTTTAAAAACATCCATATTATCGAAAAAATAATCAGAATCCAGAAAATAATCATCATCGCTATACTCTCCATATGTGCCATTATAAAGAAAAAAGTTCATAAGATTAACAGGATTTTACCTTTGACATCATAGTCTGGAATGATACGATAGTAATGGTTCTTAAATAAAGGAGAAAATACAAGATGACAATGAAACTCGTATTAGTCAGACATGGTGAATCCGAATGGAACAAGCTGAACCTTTTCACAGGTTGGACAGATGTTGATCTGTCTGAAAAGGGCCATGAGGAAGCCAAGAATGCTGGCAAGCTTTTAAAGGATGCAGGTTATGATTTCGATCTGGCTTACACATCTTATCTGAAGAGAGCAATTCATACACTGAATCATGTTCTGGACGAGATGGACAGAGCATGGCTGCCAGTCACAAAGACATGGAGACTGAATGAAAGACACTATGGTGCTTTACAGGGTCTGAACAAGGCAGATACAGCTGAAAAGTATGGTGAAGAACAGGTAAAGATCTGGAGAAGATCCTTTGATGTTCAGCCGCCTGCATTAGAAGAAACAGATGACAGAAACCCTGCTTTACAGCCTGCTTATCGTAATGAAGACAAGAGTGAATTACCTTTAGCTGAATCTCTTAAGGATACAATTGCACGTGCAGTTCCTTACTATGAGAATGAGATTCTGCCTAAGATGAAGGAAGGCAAGAGAGTCATTATTGCGGCTCATGGAAATTCTCTGCGTGCTTTAGTCAAGTACATTGAGAATATCTCTGATGATGAGATTGTAGGTGTTAACATTCCTACAGGTGTTCCGTTAGTTATCACATTAGATGATGATGGAAAGTTCATTTCTCAGGAATATCTGGGAGATCAGGCTGCTATCGCTGCCAAGATGAAGGCAGTTGCTAACCAGGGTAAAGCCAAGTAAGAGAAGGCTTTCAAGAGGTATTAAAAGTCATGCAATGCATGGCTTTTTAAGTTATATGCAGACAAGAGAACAGGCACTATATAAATTAAGCAGATCCAGGTTTCGTTCTTCTTTTCATCTGAAAGAGAAGGATAAGGAATATGTCAGGGAAAAGGGAATGGATACAATCAGAAGACATGCGCAGGACTTTGTAAGACAGAAATTAGCACCTGCTCATCCGGTTAATGACGGAAAGCAGACACCTATGCATGGTCATCCCGTATTCATTGCCCAGCATGCGACTGCGTGCTGCTGCAGAGGATGCCTGCATAAATGGTACAGAGTACCAGAAGGTGTTCCTTTGACCGAAGTACAGCAGGAGAAGATTGTGAATCTGATTATGGCATGGATTGAAAAAGAGATGAAAGAAACAGATACATCTGATTTATAATAGTGCCATTATGAATAATAATATGAAGGGTGCATTACTTGCGGTATTCGGTGGTATATGCTGGGGATTATCAGGTTCGTGCGGGCAGTATCTGTTCCAGCATGAACACATGGATGTAAGATGGCTGGTCCCGATAAGACTTGGCCTGGCAGGAATACTGATGCTTATATACTGCTTTATACACTATGGAAAGAAAACATTCGGGCCATGGTCAAATAAGCATGATATCTTCTTTACATTACTGTACTGCATAGGCGGTATTGCCTGTTGTCAGTTTCTGTACTTTCTGACAATATCCTTAAGTACAGCTGGTGAAGCAACCATACTGCAGGATTTATCTCCGATATTAATTCTTGCGGTGACTTGTATCATGACACACAGAAAACCGGATCATCAGGAAGTGCTTGCGATTATATTAGCTATGGCAGGTGTGTTTCTCATTACAACACATGGAAATCTCAGTATGAAGGGCATGTCTTTGAGCGCCTTGGCTGCCGGAATCGGATGTGCTTTCTGTGTCATGATCTACAATATGAATTTCGGACATATTCTGGACAGATATCCTGTCGCAATATTACAGGCATGGGCATTCCTGCTTGGCGGTATATTATTCGGCCTGATTTTCAGAATCTATGATATGCATTATGTGCCAACGATCAGAGGCTGTATTGGTATTGCCTTTGTGGTCATTGTAGGAAATATCCTGGCTTTTACTTCTTATATGACAGGGGTTCATCTCATTGGTGGAAACAAGGCAATTCTCTATGGCTTTTCAGAACCGTTAACAGCCGCTGTTGTCTCCACGACCGTATTAAAAAGCCCGTTCACCTTTGCGGATGGAATGGGCTTTGTGCTTGTATTCTTAATGCTTGTATTGATATCAAGACCTAAGAAGGCATCATAGCTTTCTGACAAGATCCATGATCGGAACCATGATACAGTGCGGGATGACCCATGAGCCAAAGCGGTCAACAGATGTGACAATACCAGGTGTAGATACCCAGAGATTCCATCTGGCATCATGCAGAGAGATCTTTGCGACAGAATCAGCATGTGAGGCAAGAAGGATATGACGGTAACTTGTGTTATCGTCTTTTTTTGCGTTTGGAATGAAGCCTGTATCTTTGATCCAGTATGGACATACAGCTGTCACATGGATGCCTGATGTCAGTAACTCATGATGCAGGGCTTTGGCATAACTTGACACAAATGCCTTGGATGCACCATATGTCGCAAAACCAGGCATAGGCTGGAAGGAAGCTATGGAAGAAATCTCCAGGATACAGGATCCTTTATGCATATAAGGAAGAGATATTTCCGTAATTTCTGCCAAGGCACGGCAATTCAGATTAATCATGGTCCTTGTATCCTTCAGTTTCTGATCTTTGACAAGACCGGTTTTACCCATGCCGGCACAATTAATCAGATAGCGGATATCCGGATGATTCTCTTCATAGAGTCTCTTCAATGCATCAATGCTTTCCTCTTTTTCAAGATCCATAGGGATAGCTTTAATACGGTTATCTTTCTGCTTTAATTCATTTAAAAGATTTTCTCTTCTGGCTATGATCCAGTAGGAATCAATATCTTTCTGCTTTAATAATTGTTTTAAATAGGCTTTTCCAAGACCACTGGAAGCACCGGTAATAACTGCAGTTTTCTTCATACTCTTATTCTACTGCATCAAGATGAACACTGCGTACACCTTTTACTTTACGAAGTTCAACCGTCATTTCTTCTACTGTACAGGATATAGCTGTAATATCCAGAGATATCAGTACGTTAGCCTTGCCATTAATCGGAATCGCCTGGGAAATGGTAAGAATAGAAGTAGACAATTCACTTAACTGATTCATGACGGCAGATAATGTGCCGGCCGTATCTTTGAGAATCAGAGATATAACCGCATGTCTTACCGTAGTAACACTGCCGGGTTCATAGACACAGTCCTTGTATTTATAATACGTATTGCGGGATATGCCTGCTTTCTGTACGGCTTCGGTAATCGTATGCACATCATGGTTTTCCAAAAGAGAACGGGCATAGATGACTTTATCCAGATAGTCAGGAAGTATTTTCCGGTTTACTAATAGAAAATCATTTTTCATCGATACTGCTCCAGATTTCAGTGCCCTGCAAGGCAGGCTTGGCAGAGTGAATCTGCCAATGGTGCGGCAGAGCGTGAATTTTTTCAATAGCGTGATCACTCAGATCAAGCGTAGATATTAACAGACACGTACTTCCCGATCCGCTGATTAACAAGCGTCCGTCCGTACTGTCTTCTGTGATCTGTTTCAGATCATCGAAGTTATGAATTAATTTCTTACGATAAGGTTCATGAATCTGATCAATGGCTGCCTCTTTTAAGAAGAAAGGATTGCCTGAGGCAAGGGCAGATACCATCATAACCGCATGGGCTGCATTCTGTGAGGCAACAGAACGCGGATAACTGTCAGGAAGAATGGATCTTGCCTGTTCCGTAGATACCTCAAAGTCAGGTATGAATACGGTAAACTTCCAGTTATCAGCTAACGGAAGCTGATGAGAGATAAAACGGTTATCATTAGACATGCATGCGGTAAGACCGCCATAGATACATGGTGCCGCATTATCCGGATGTCCTTCCATCTCACTGGCTAAGGCAAACAACTGATCTTCACTTAAGGCATCATCATGCAGAATACTTGCGGCACACAAGCCGGCAGTGATTAAAGAAGCACTTGATCCAAGCCCTCTTGAAACAGGAATATCACAATGGAATACGGCATGAATGTAATCCTGAACTCCGATTGCTTCACATCCTTTCCGGTATGCCTGCAGAAACAGGTTGTTATCATTGTTGAAACGTTCTTCAATATTTTCGAGGATGTTATGATCGGATAATTCTACTTCAAAGGAATTATAGATATTTAATGCTAAGCCAAGACAATCAAAGCCAGGACCAAGGTTGGCACTTGTCGCCGGTGTTTTAATGGTTAACATTGCCAACCTCCTTCATCCTTTCAGCAATGACATGCATCGCATCTTCTTTTTGAATTGTACGGTTGAAACGGACTGGCAGATCTTTCAGCTCGGCAAGTCCGGATGGCACATTGACACCCGTTACATCATAGAGACGCTTCATGGCTTCAAAGTCATCCGCAACAGTTTCTCCATTGATGCTGTGAAGGACATCCTTGCAGAACTTGTAAGGAGAAGCGGTAGAAAGAACAATGGCAGGTGTCTCATCTCCGGTTTCCTTACGGTACTGCCGCATCGCGGATAAAGCCACTGCAGTATGCGGATCGATTAATGTTTCTTCTTCATGGTATAAATCATGAATTGTCTCTGCGCATGTTTCTTCATCACACCAGTATCCGCTGAATACTGCATTGATTTTCCGATGTATTTCTTCCGGAATAGTGTAGGAGCCATTCTCATTTAACTGTTTCATCATTTCCTTCACAAATGCATCATCATAATCACTCATAAGGAATAACAGTCTTTCCAGATTAGAAGAAATCAGAATATCCATGGATGGAGACATGGTTGTATGGAATGGACGGTTGATGTTATAAGTTCCTGTCTTTAAGAAGTCTGTTAAGACATTGTTTGTATTGGAGGCGCAGATCAGTCTGGAAACCGGAAGACCCAGTCTCTGGGCAAGATAGCCGGCAAGGATATCTCCAAAGTTGCCGGTAGGGACAACAAAGTTTACTTTATCTCCATTCTTTATGTCTCCGTTTTCAACAAGCTTTGCATAAGAAGAGAAATAATAAGTGATCTGTGGAACCAACCTGCCGATATTAATGGAATTGGCAGAGGATAATGTGACATGATTCAAGGAAGCTCTGACTTCTGGATCAGAGGCAGCCTGCTTGACGATGCGCTGACAGTCATCGAAGTTTCCTTCCAGGGCAATGACATCGACATTCTTTCCTCTGGAAGTGCACATCTGACGCTTCTGAATGGCAGAAACACCATCTACCGGATAGAAGACGGTAATGGCGGTATGCGGTACATCCGCAAATCCGGATAAAGCAGCTTTACCGGTATCCCCGGATGTAGCTGTCAGGATGGAAATGATGTCATCACGGCCATCCATTGAATAAGCTTTTGTCATGAAACGGGGAAGAATGGTTAAGGCAATGTCTTTAAAGGCGCTGGTAGGACCATGCCATAACTCCATTAACCAGCCATCAGATATCTTTCTTAAAGGTACTATTTCTTCACTATCAAACTTATCGTCATAAGCACCTTCAATGCATTCCACAAGATCTTCATGGGAATAATCATCCAAAATTGTATGAATGACTTTTTCAGCAATACTCTGGTAGGAAGTATGCAGAATGCTTTCTATATCAATATGTTCATCTGTAAGAACGGGTGTATATAATCCGCCATCCGGGGCTAAGCCCTGAATGACTGCGGCATGTGCCGGAATCTCTGTTGATTTATTTCTTGTGCTGACTAATCTGCTCATGTGAAATCTCCTTGTCAAGATTATGGAGTAATGATAATATGTTCGTGTTTTAAAAACAAGTGTATCTGATAGAAAAACAGGAGACGATAGTATGAAAATAGGTTTATTAGGACATGGTGTTGTTGGCAGCGGTGTACAGCAGATTATTGATGCAGGCGCAACATGGGAAGTCAGAGAACTGGAAGTAAAGCGTATTCTTGTAAAAGATGAATCAGAAATAGATGATCCGGCGAGAATGACAACAGATGTCAATGACATCCTGAATGACCCGGAAATTGAAGTAGTCGCAGAGTGCATGGGTGGTGTAGAACCGGCCCATACATATGCCAAAAGAGCTTTGGAAAACAAAAAGCATTTTGTGACATCCAATAAGAAGATGCTCGCAACATGCTGCGAAGATCTGTTTGAAACAGCCCGCCGGAATGGTGTAACCGTACATTATGAAGCAGCGTGCGGCGGCGGCATCCCATGGATGGCATCCTTAGACCGTACAAGAAGAGTCGATGATATTGATTCTTTCCGCGGTATTTTCAATGGCACAACCAACTATATACTGAACCAGATGAGTGAAAAGGGCAGTGACTTTGATGAAATGTTAAAGGAAGCTCAGAAACTTGGTTATGCCGAAAGAGATCCATCTGATGATATCGATGGATATGATGTGAGATATAAGGTGAATCTTTCCTGTGTAAAGGCTTTTGATGCTTTAGTAAATGTGGATGATATCCTGACATATGGCATCCGTACAATTAATGCGGGTGATATTGCCTGGGCAAAGAAACAGGGTATGGTATGCAAGTTACTTGGTCATGGTGAGAATCTGCGGGATAAGGTCAGTGCCTGGGTGATGCCTGCTTTCTTAAGAAATGATGATGTATTTGCGAATATTCCTTTGAACTTTAATGCAATTGCGTCTGATTCCAAAACATTGGGAGATGCCGTATTTGTTGGACAGGGGGCAGGCTCTCTGCCGACAGCACATGCAGTTGTACAGAATATTATTGATATCTGGAAGAATCAGGATCCTGAGATCAATGACAAGACGCATATGGAAGTAGATCCTTCTGCCCATAAGGGAGTTTTCTATATTCGCAGTAAGAATGCAGATGTATTCAATGATGTAAAGGATAAGGAAATTCATGCGGATACATTTTTAACAAAGAAGATTTCACTACAGGAATTAGATGAACTGATTCATAAGGCAGAAGATGACTCCTTATTTGTGTCTGAGGTATATGCATGATAAAAGTCGTTAAGTTTGGCGGTTCTTCTGTCGCAAATGCAGATCAGTTTAAAAAGGTTAAGAAGATCATTGATGAAGATCCTGCCCGCAAGTTTATTGTGACAAGTGCCTGTGGGAAAGAGACAAATGAAGATCATAAGATCACGGATCTTTTGTATTTATGCGAGGCCCATCTGAAGTACGGGGTATCGTATGAGAATATCTTTCAGATGATTGTACAGAAATATCAGAGAATCAAGCAGGAATTAAATCTGAAGATCGACCTGGATAAGGAATTTGCCCGTATCCGTGAATTAATGGAGAAAGATGTTTCTACCGATTATCTGGTTTCAAGAGGAGAATATCTGACCGGATTATGTTTAGCCGAGTACCTGCATGCGGAATTCCTGGATGCGGCTGATGTCATCAGCTTTCACTATGATGGCACAATCGACATGGAACGGACAAAGTCACAGATTCTTGAACATGTCAGAGACAGTGAAAGAATCCTGATTCCGGGATTCTATGGTTCATTACCGAATGGTGTCATCAAGGTTATGAGCAGAGGCGGATCGGATATTACCGGTTCTGTGATTGCGAATTGTGTGGATGCGGATATCTATGAAAACTGGACAGATGTATCCGGCTTCATGGTCGCAGATCCCCGCATTATTCATCATCCTCTCCGTATTCCTTATATTACTTACAATGAATTAAGAGAAATGTCCTACATGGGTGCTAATGTACTGCATGATGATGCGGTATTCCCGGTAAGGACAAAGAATATTCCGATCAATATCCGTAATACCAATGATCCGGAAAATCCCGGTACGATTATCATGAATGATTGTCATGAAATCGATCAGAAATATCCACCGCATGCAGTTACGGGTATTGCGGGAAGAAAAAACTATACGGTTATTACCATTGTAAAGAGTCACAGTTCTGCGGAAGTCGGTTTCCTGAGAAGACTGTTAATGATATTTGAAGACTATCATGTCTCTATTGAATCCGTACCGATCACGGTAGATACATTCTCTGTCATCGTTAATTCCAAGGCGGTAGAACAGTGTCTGTATGAAATCGCCGCAAGAATCCGGAAAGAGTTTCAGCCTGATGATCTGAAGATAGAAGATCATCTGGCACTCATTGCGGTTGTAGGCAGAGCCATGAAACAGGTACCTGGCATGTCTGGCCAGTTCTTGTCTGAATTTGGACGCAACCATATCAACATCCGGATTATCAATCAGTCTGCGGATGAGCTTTCTATTGTCGTAGGTGTCGCAGATCGTGACTTTGAAAAGGCAATTCATGCCATATATGACAAGTTCGTGGCGGAGGAGAATAACTTATGAAAGTAGGAATCGTTGGCGCAACGGGTGCCGTTGGCAGACAGATGCTGACATGCATTGAAGAAAGAAATATCCAGTGCGATGAAATCAGACTGTTTGCCTCAGCCCGTTCTGAAGGTAAGAAGATACCATATGCTGGTAAGGAATTAACAGTTCAGGTTGTTAAGGATGGATGCTTTGATGGTCTGGATTATGTATTGGGAGCTGTTTCCGCTTCCTTATCCAGAGAATACAGACCACTTATAGAAAAGAGCGGCGCTGTCTATATTGATAACAGTTCTGCCTTCAGACAAGAAGAGGATGTACCTCTGGTAGTACCAGAAATCAATGGCGAAGATGCTTTGAAACATCATGGAACCATCGCAAATCCGAACTGTTCAACTGCAATCACATTAATGGCTTTGGCTCCGATAGCCAGACTTTCAAAGATTAAAACCATTAATGCCTGCACGTATCAGGCTGTCAGCGGGGCAGGTATGCATGGTATTGATGAATTAAAGGAAGAAGTAGAAGACATTGCGGCAGGAAAAGAAGTACATCCTTCCGTATTCCCTGCCCAGATTGCCTATAACTGTATCGCAGATATCGGCACAACTCTTGATAATGGCTATACTACGGAAGAGATGAAGATGCAGAATGAAGGCAGAAAGATCCTGCATTTACCAGATCTGTTAGTGACATGTACATGTGTCAGAGTTCCGGTTTACCGTTCTCATTCTATTTCTGCAACAGTAGTGACAGAAGATGCTGTCTCCATTAAAGAGGCAGAGAATGCGATTGCGTCCTTTGATGGTGATGTCTTATGCACTGACCATGTTCCAACCCCATTAGAGACAAGTGATCAGGATCTTGTCTATGTTGGCAGAATCCGTAAGGATTTAACAAATCCAAATGGTTTAGTGATATGGTGCTGTGGAGATCAGATCCGCAAGGGTGCTGCCAGTAATGCCGTTCAAATCATGCAGTATCTCATGACACATTGATGTGTTAGAATAATTATAAAGTTGAGGGATAAATCATGTTTCGTAAAACGATATTTGGAATTTTAGCAGCCGCTGCTGCAGCTGCCGCAGTATCTGCAGTACTGACATTAAAGAACAGAAAGAATGATGAAACGGATGAGAGTGAAGACGATGAGGATGAAGGCATCCATTTCATCAAGATTGAAGATGGTGATGACGCCGAAGAGGAAGATGAACCTCTTCTGAAGAAAGAACCTGTTAAAGAAGAAACAGAGGAACCGGAAGAGCAGCCTTCTGAAGTGCAGGAGGTATTAGCTGTATATCCATATCTGGATGCTGAATTTGTAAAGGATATCTTATCCAGAAATGATGATCTGAATGAGATGTTTGAAGAGGATACGCTTGTGTCCATCACGCATCATGCTTCATTTGAAAAGGATGAGATGCGTGATACATGCCTGGATATTCTGGAGAGTTCAGGCTATGCATGTGAGACAAAAGGAAATACACTTGCGGCTGAAAGAAAGTTCTTTGTGCAGCCCGGGGCAGTGATCAGTGATATTCTGAATGTTGCTAATCAGGTGGAAGCTCTCCAGGGAAAATATCTGGACTATGATTTAAAGGCTGCTGCTTAATTGAAGAAGCGTAAAAAGTCAATATATAAAAATGGATATGAGAATGCTCATATCCATTTTTTTGCTTTCTTCATGAAAGATTTACATTTATGGTATAATATTTTTGTTTTAGTGAGGGTCACGATGATTAAAGCTTTATTTATCGGATATACAGGTGCTATTATCCAGCACCGTGGAAAAGATTTTGAACAGATGATGAATCGTATTGTGAGTCACAGCGATTTTAAGAATACAGAAGAAGCAGGTAAATGGATTACAAATGAACTGCATGAATTAGAACAGCAGTCTGTAGGAGACAGGTATATCTGCTTTGACGATATATGTATGAAGGCATTTGAAGATGCTGAAAGAGAGCATAACTTAAAAGACAACAAGGAACAGCTGCATACATTAGTCCAGAATTACCTGATGTATGCGCCTGTTTATGAGGATGTTCATGAGATGATGAATCTGACATCGTTACCTTTATATGTTGTGACAGACTGTGGGGAAGATTTTGTCAGAGTATGCATGCGCAGAAATAACCTGCATCCATTTGGTATCTATACTTCAGAAAGAGTGAAGTGTTATAAGCCGGATCCTGTTATTTATCAGAAGGCAGCGGAAGAATATGGCTTTCAGCCAAAGGATATTCTGTATATAGGTGCATCTTTGGAAGATGTGAAGGGCGCTGCTTCAGCAGGAATGAAGTCTATTCTTGTAGACCGCAGCCGCAGACATCGTGATGCGGATGTACAGAGAGTAAGAAGTCTGGTTGAAATCCTTGCACATATGGAAAAATAATTACATAATTAATA
>CAZHUX010000023.1:0-27724 GCA_964535445.1 uncultured Galactobacillus sp.
ATAAAAAACGGCTCGGGGAATCGAACCCGGAGCTCGTCTGGTAAAATGTTCTTGTGAGGAGAACAATTACCATGGGATATTTTACCACCAGACAGGTGTTTTTCTGTATTCCTCCACTATAGATGTGGAGGAACAGACCAAAATTGACAAATATTTAAAGCTTCTTGAAGATTCAGGAGTAGCTAAAATCCTTCAAAAAGAAGAATCAGAGGTCAGTTTTTACGGAGGCAGACCAAAGAACAATATCTATGATATGTTCGCTACCGTCCTTTTTGGATTCGCAATGAGATCCGGAACTTTAAGAGAAACGGAAAGTTCCTGACAATCTGAAACCAGAATATTTTGCCAAACCTAGTGCAAAGAGATTGTCAAAGAAAGCAACCAAAAGAAAACACAAAACAAAGAATCAAGAAGCTAAATCAAGTTACAAATACAAAAAGAAAGGAGCTGCTAAAACTTCATGAATCAATCATGAGGTTTTTTAACAGTCCCTTTCATTTTACAGATTCAGTTGTTTGTAAAATTATTCAGGTTCTTTGGTTACATCAACCCACTCTTTGAAATTGGAATACTTTTCCAATTCATCGATAGATAATTCAATGGCAGAATTACCGGAGCCGCAGGCCGGGAATACGGTCTTGAATTTCTTAAGAGAAACATCCAGATACACATCTGTTCCTTCCGGAATACCAAACGGACAGACACCGCCAGCCTTATGACCTACATATTTCTCCAATTCTTCAGGACTCATCATCTTTGCCTTTTTATGGAAGAACTGCTTGTATTTATGATTGTCAATTCTGGCTGTACCTTCCATGACAATCAGAATCGGCTGTTCCCCTACCATAAAACTTAAGGTCTTGGCAATCTGAGCCGGTTCGGTATGCAGGGCATGTGCTGCCAGGTCTACCGTGGCACTGGATTCATCCAGAACTATGATTCTGTCATCCATGCCATACTGTTTGAAATATTCCTGTACTTTTTCCAAAGACATGATTTATCTCTCCTTCTTTTTGTTATTCATTATAGCTGGAAATGCATGCATGTCTAATCCGCAAAAGTTATATCCTGATCACTCATGGAACTGATAACCGCAAGGCTTTCTACCCGGATACCCTTTTCACGCAATCTCTTTCCACCCTGCTGGAAGCCTTTTTCTATGCAGATGCCAATGCCTGCTAATTGTGCACCAGCCTGATTCACAATATCCACAAGTCCTTCAGCAGCTAATCCGTTTGCCATAAAGTCATCTACGATTAACACTCTGTCTGTACCATTCAGATACTTCTTAGATACGGTAATATCGTAATCACGGTCATAGGTATAAGAGTGTACTTTGGATTTATAGACATCATCACCGATGTTGGCACTCTTTGACTTTTTGGCAAATAATACAGGTACATCAAATGCTTCAGCCGTAAAGCAGGCAATCGCAATGCCGCTGGCTTCAATGGTTAATATCTTTGTAATATGTTCATCCTGATAGATACGATGGAATTCATTACCGATATCTTTTAACAGATGTACATCCAGCTGATGGTTTAAGAAGCTGTCAACTTTCAGTATGTTTCCGGGAAGGATGGTGCCATCCTCCAGTATACGTTTTTCAAGTTCTTTCATAATTTTCAAAGGTTATACAGTTTTGTATATTTATCTTCCAGATAATCCAGATAGTAGTTAACGTTAAATGGTTCGCCAGTTGCTTTAAGCATGATTTCATCCGCATTATAGAAACAGCCGTATTGATGAATATGTTCTTTTAACCATGCCATGATTTCATCATAGTGATTATTTTCAAGCAGATCATCCACCGGTATTTCTTCTCTCATCTTGTGGACAAACTGTGCCGCAAAGGCAGATCCCAAGGCATAGGTAGGAAAATACCCGAATTCACCATCACTCCAGTGTACATCCTGCAGAATACCGTCCCTTGCGTCTTTAGAGGATATGCCAAGATACTGCTGATACATGGCATTCCATGTCTTGTCTAATCCTTCTGTTGAGATGGATCCGTCAAACAATCCCTTCTCTATTTCATAGCGGATAACAATATGCATCGGATAGGTAAGTTCATCTGCCTCGGTCCTTACAAGTGAAGGTCTTGCGACATTGATTGCCTTAACAAACTGTTCTAAAGATACATTTCCTAACTGATCAGGGAACTGTTTCTGTAAAAAAGGATAGTTGTACTTCCAGAAAGGCAATGATCTTCCCAGATAGTTTTCACACAGACGGGATTGTGATTCGTGCATACCGCTGGAAATACCATAAGAGAGGATCATGCCGTCATAAGCAGGCTTTACATCATGTTCATACCAGGCATGACCGCATTCATGTACAGTGGAAAGAATTGCGGATATGACATTGTTCTTTAAATACTTTGTGGTTGTTCTGCAGTCATTCTCACATGTCCAGTCTGTAAACGGATGTTCGGTTTCATTCTGATATCCCCAGGAAGAATCAAAATGCAGATACTGAAGTAAATGATCCATAAACTTCTTCTGACCATCAATATCATATTCCTGATACAGGAATGCATCATCAATCTGTTTTGCCTTATTGACTTTCTGAATCAGAGGAATGAGTCTTTCTTTCAAAGCTTTGAAGAAAGCATCATATTTCTCCATATTCATACCTGGTTCAAAGTCATCCAGCATCTGATCATAGATCTTTTTATCAGAGTTACGGTAACCGTATTCTTTCTTCTTTAAGGCAATGACTTTCTTCAGATATGGTTCAAAAATACTGTAATCATTTTCTTTCTTTGCCTTTAACCAGGCATCATAAGAAGCATTCAGTAATTCTTCAGATGCGACATATTCATCCTTAGGAATGACTTTTGTCTTCATGACTTCCTTATAATAAAGTTCTGCCCCTTTTCTGATATCAGGATCCTGGGCATGTTTACTGAGATCCTTTAATACCGGAATCATGTCCTCTTCGGTTTCTATCGAAAACAATTCACCAGAGAGATATGCCGTTCTCTGATCACGATAAGATGCCCCGGCTGGTGGTGCTACGGTCTGTTTATCTATACCGATGATGCTTAAAGCCATCTGATAGGCTGATTGTCTGAATATCCAGTCCTGATATTTCCTGATTTCTTCTTCAATTGTCATATATACCTCTGATACAGAATTATAAAGAAAAGATCTCTGCTTATAAAGCAGAGATCTCAATCTTTACTTATTTTGCGTAATCTGATGCAGACTGACCTGCGATACGTCCGAAGACAACGAAGTCAGCGACGGCATTACCGCCTAAACGGTTGGCACCATGGACACCACCGGTTACTTCACCTGCGGCGAAGAGTCCCGGAATGACCTTGCCATCCTTGTTGATGACTTCGGTAGAAGAGTTGATCTTCAGACCACCCATTGTGTGGTGAATACCAGGCTGTACGGTTAATGCATACAGTGTACCGGTTAACTGATGATCGAAGGAAGTTCTGCCAAAGTCGGGATCATTCTTGGCTTCAACATCAGCGTTCCATGTATCAATCGTAGACTGCAGTGTATCTGCGTCAACATTCATAGCCTTGGCTAATGCCTTAGGATCAGAACCGGTTACGGTATATCCGGAATCAATATATCCCTGAATAACTGCGGAAGCCTTGACCATGGATTCATCTACGATTAACCATGCCTGACCATCTGTCTGCTTGTTTTCATCGGCGGAGACAGCATCACGTGTACCGACTTCATTGGTGAATCTCTTGCCTTCCTTGTTAACAAGGATAGCACCATCACCTCTTAAGCCTTCGGTGATCAGATGAGCATTACCATCATCATCAACATGTACGGTCGGATGCAGCTGAATCTGTTTCATGTCAACTGTATCAGCATTGACATCCTTGGCTTCTGCCATAGTGATGCCCTGGCCCTGTGCACCTGGAGCGTTGGTTGTAATGTAACCCTTCAGATCAGGATTTTCCTTTTCAACCATCTTGCTGTTAGCACCAAAGCCGCCTGTTGCAAGAACGACTGCCTTGGCATTGACCGTAACCTTGCCGCCATCTTTTGTCTTGGCTTCTACACCAACTGCCTTGCCATCTTTCATTAAGATCTTGTCAGCAGTTGTGTTGTACATGACTTCAACATTGTTCTTCTTAACTTCCGCATCCAGAATAGGCATGATGTATGCACCTACGGCAATAACACTGCCATCGGAATTAACCGGTCTGTGGATTCTCTTGACGGAAGCACCGCCGAACTGGCCTACGTTGACAAGTCCGCTGTTGGATTCATCAACTTCCTTGGAGATGTCATTGACCCAGTCAATAGCATCAGAAGAATTCTCGGCTAATGTCTTTACAAGATCAATGTTGTTGATGCCATGACCACCAACCATGGTATCAAGTTCCATTAATTCTACAGAATCAAAGTATCCCTGTTCGCCGCCTGCCTTATAATCTGCATACTGCTTTTCTACAGTATCGGCAAGATCCTGGATATCCTTGTTATCCGCATAATCTTTTCTTGCGCTGTCTAATGTCTTCTGCAGAGCAGCTTCTTCACCACCTGCATTCCATTGATTCTTATCCTGATATGTTGTCTTGGCAGCGTTCATACCACCGGTAGAACGTACGGAGTTACCGCCAGAGGCATCCTGGGATTCCAGAATGATGACTTTCTTACCAGCCTTGGCGGCTGTAACCGCTGCTGTTTCACCAGCACCACCGGCACCTACAACAACGATATCTGCATCCTTAGTGACATCCTTCTTATCATCAGAAGATGAAGTACTGCTTATAGCCTTCAGATCAGAAGCTGTAATTCCGGCAGAGCTTAATGCTGCTTCAGCAGCCTTCTTGATCGCATTAGAAGTAATCGTAGCACCAGATACACCATCGACATCGAGTGAATTCTTTTCAACAATCTCGCCAGGAAGCTTTTCAATAGCCTTGGATCCGATGCCTGGTGTTTCCTTTTTACCTTCTGCCTTCACATCTGTGATGACACTGTCTTTTAATGTTAATGTAACCTTTACTGTTCCGCCATTGCCCTGTGCTTCACCGCTGAACTGTCCGGAAACCGTTGGTCTTGGTCTCCATAAGTCATACGATCCGGCAAATACCGCAACAACGAAAAGTGCAATAATTGCAATAATCGCAACTGTCTTGTTATTTGACTTTTTCATATTCCCCTCTCAAATTCACGATAATGTTATAAACCAGACTGCATTCAGTTTCAACTTTTTACGCTTCAACAATTCCGGAAATTGTCACATTTTCCAGTCTTGTCAAAGCAGGTATGCGGGCATTGTTATACTGTACCGTATCATCTGACATACTCATGTTCTTAACAAAGTCACGCATATTTCCGGATACTGATCCACCCGTTACTGCCTTAACGGTATTTCCTTCATGCAGGTAGCCGAGTCTGATCTCACCAAAGATATCACCGGTTACGGCACTTACCTGGAAATCAGAGAACTCCACTACTTCCAGATAATTCCCGCTTCTGATTTCTTCTTCACTCTTACTGCCGCCGGAAACAGCATAGTTGGTAAGAATAAAGGTATTGTCTTCATTTAAATAACTGCTGTATTGTACAGAGCCCCAATAGGCACAAGGTACATCATCCTTCATCAGGATTTCATCTCTGACAAGAGCACCTTCTTCATCATAGGAATGATTCGCATCTGAATTTTCGAGATAACGCAATGCCTCTAATGTTACCTTGTCGCCAAAGATATCTTCTGCGATTGCTTTTCCTTTTTCCCAGTCACTGAACTTTTCATAGATTTCAGCGGTATTCAGACGTTCCCTGAAATAATCATAGATAGATACTGCATCTCTGCTCGAGAAGACAACTGCATACTGACCAAGCTTTGGTGTAGGCGCAGTAGAAAGACGGTCCTTGCCATACTGCAGTGTTCTCTCAAGATCTTTCCTAATGCCTTCTTTGTCACAATTACCGCCATGATACATACGGTAGAGTTCAATTTCTTTTGTCTCATCACGGGCGTTTGTGACAACTTCCATCATGGATTTCGGATAGGTTTCGGTAATATCAATACCTTCAGAATTCATGAAGTGTCTGGTGATTTCATCCGTAAATATCTCATAGGAATTGATGTCTTCAGTCTTAGTTTCAGGGATATCATTCATAAGACTGATGAAATCTTCAGAGGTTTCCTTAACATTGATCTTTCCCTCTGTCATTGCCTCAGCTTTCTTTGGCGTACGCAATGTGTAAGCCTTGTTTTTAACTAACTCTGCTCTTTGTAAAAGATGATCAATGTCTTTCTTAACTTCATCCTCTGTTTCGGTAAGCGGAATTTCCATGGATGCCTTGCCAAGATACTTTCCATCTTCACTTCTTTTATAGACAGTAACCTGAATATGTTCTGTATCCTTAATGCGGTTCTGATCCAGATTATGCTTTATGAAGTAGAACTCCCATCCTTTTTTAATGATGTCATTGACTTCCCATGCGTCCGCATCGGAATTCTTCAATGTCTTAATGATTTCATCCAGCATCAGCCAAGCCTCCCTTTCGTCTTCAGATAAGGTCCGCCATCTGCTACCTTAACCCATTCTTTATATCCTTTGCCACAAGCACCATTGCCAAATACGACTCTGTCCGTACTTGCCATGGTGATGTTTCCTAAAAGATCCGGAACATAACCGGTCATGATAACCGGTGCCACAACCTTCCCGGTCAGCTTTCCATCTTTAATCTCGCGGCCAAGTTTGATAATGCACTGAATACCCCAGTGCTTTGGATCTTCCATACCGGATTCCATGCCTTCTAAAAGATATCCGTATTTTACAGAGGCAATCATGTCTTCTACGGAATCTTTTCCGGAATCAAAGATGGTATTGGTCATACGCGTATATACTTTATGTTCAAAGTTCTCACGCTTGCCGTTTCCAGTCGGCTTAATGCCTAAGCGTAAGGCAGACAAGGCATCACAGATACCTGTTTCAAGGATGCCATCCTTAATCTCTGTTACATCACCAGCTAATACGCCTTCATCATCAAAGGCATAGGAAGTGACATCTTCTGCACACAGTGCACCTTCATGCATGGTGACTAAATCAGATGCGACTCTCTTTCCTATATAATGAGCACCTAATGCCCTGCCCTTGACAAACTGATCCATTTCAACACCATGTCCAAATGCTTCATGGGCAATTAATCCGCTGACTTCAGGAGATGTAATGATCTCATATTCTCCCGGCACAATACGATCCGCATGCAGAACATCCTCTGCCTGTTTAACGGCTGTCTTCAGCCTGTCTTTTAACTGAGCAAAGATCTCCGGTCCCTGTAAACCGGATACACCTTCATAGCCATACTCGGTTCTGCCATCATGACTGACAATCGGTAATACGGTTCCTTCGGAATATACATAGGATTGTCTTAAATCACGATGCTTACTTAAAAACATCTTGCATATATGCGTGGATTGGGCATTAACTCTTACATCAACGATGTCTTTGTCTGCCTTCATCCCTTCATCACTTAATGCCTTGAATTCTTTTAATAATCCCATGACATCACATGTTTCCGGTAACTCTTCTGTTTGCATCTCTTTAAATAAGGTACATGGTTCATCCTCTAATACACCTGTCTTATAAACATGTGTATTGGTATCTTTTAAAACCTGTTCCTGCTCATTAAGCATGGCTTTGATCTTTTCTGACAGCTTCTTTGGATCAGATGGATCAAATGCATTCAAAGATACTTCACTGTAATGATCATTCTGATGGACACGGACAACAATGCCTCTTTCAGTTGTCAGTGTTTCAGAGCCAATGGAACTGGATTGTTGTGAAACACGGATGGCAAGTCCCTTGGAATCTGTCGCAAGAATACTGACATAGTCATACTCCTGACCAAGATCTGCTATGACAGCTTTCAGAGGTTCTGCCAGCTGATTCAGATATTCTGAAAATGGTGCTTTCATATAAATCTTCCTTTCAACCGCATCATCCTACCATGAATCAGGGGTATATGCCACTTACCGGAAAAAGACAAAAGTATAAATTAGTATAATCTGCAGGTCAGTATCGTTGCGTTATGACAAAGAGACATTTAAAATACGAATGTTTAACTGCGCAGCAGTTCGAATTATAAGGAGGCATGTGATGAGAGTTGGTCTTGATATTGGTTCAACAACAATCAAATGTGCGGTTATTGATGATGATAACCGGATTATATATTCAACATATGAAAGACATTACAGTCATATCCTTGAAAAAGGAGAAGAACTGTTAAGAAAGATTGATAAGGATATTCTGCATGGTCAGAAGGCTATCTTAGCCATTTCCGGTTCTGCCGGCATGGGTCTGGCAGATTCGTGCAAGGTTCCGTTTGTTCAGGAAGTATATGCGGAAAGAGTTGCGGCTAACCGTCTGAATCCAGGTACAGACTGCATCATTGAATTAGGTGGCGAAGATGCCAAGATTCTGTTTTTAACAAATGGTACGGAAGTACGTATGAATGGTTCCTGTGCCGGTGGTACAGGTGCTTTCATCGATCAGATGGCCACCTTATTAAAGATGAGTGCAGATGATATGGATAAAGCAGCTTTAAAGGCTGATAAGACATATACCATTGCGTCCAGATGCGGTGTATTTGCAAAAAGTGATGTACAGCCTTTAATCAACCAGGGTGCCAAGGCTGGTGATATTGCGGCATCTATCTATCAGGCAGTTGTCAACCAGACAATTGCCGGATTAGCTCAGGGCAGACCAATCAAGGGTAATATTCTGTATCTTGGCGGTCCATTGACTTTCTCTGAGTGTCTGCGCAATTCTTTTGACAAGACCCTGCATGTAAAAGGCTTATGTCCGGAGAATTCCTTATTATATGTAGCTCTTGGGGCTGCCTATTATGCAGATCAGGAATTCAATCTGAGTGAAGTAGCGGATCGTTTAAAAGACTATGGCAAGACAGCGACTTTCGCTTCTCTTCCACCATTATTTAAAAACAGGGAAGAGTACTGGGAGTTCCATAACCGTCATGCCAAGGCATCTGTACCGAGAATTCCGTTTGATCAGGAAACAGGTCCGGTACATATTGGTATTGATTCCGGTTCTACAACCATCAAGGTTGCGGTCATTGATGATAATGCCAATCTGTTATTTACCGATTATCAATCCAATAACGGCAACCCGGTTCCGATTGTAAGGGAAACCTTATTAAAACTGTATCGGGAACATCCGGATATGAAAGTAGCTTCTGTTACCGCTACAGGTTATGGTGAAGCCTTAATGAGACATGCTTTCCATTGTGATAATGGTCTTGTAGAAACAGTGGCACATTTTACGGCCGCCAAGTACTTTATGCCTGATGTGGATTTCATCATTGATATCGGTGGTCAGGATATGAAGTGCTTCAAGATAGAAGATGGTGCTATTTCCGATATTTTCTTAAATGAAGCCTGTTCTTCCGGCTGTGGTTCCTTCTTACAGACCTTTGCGGAAGCATTAGGTTATAAAGTAGAAGACTTTGCCAAGGAAGCCTTGTTTGCCAAGCATCCGGTTGATCTTGGATCCAGATGTACGGTATTCATGAATTCTTCCGTCAAGCAGGCCCAGAAAGATGGTGCAACAATTGACTGTATTTCTGCCGGTCTTGCCATTTCTGTTGTCAAGAATGCCTTATACAAGGTTATCCGCTGCTCTTCCCCGGATCAGTTAGGCAAGAATATTGTTGTTCAGGGCGGCACATTCTATAACGAAGCTGTCTTACGTGCCTTTGAAAAAGAGATGGGTGTGAATGTCATCCGTCCGGATATAGCCGGCTTAATGGGTGCGTATGGTGCTGCCTTATATGGAAAAGCACATGCACGCAAGGGACAGAAGTCTACCCTTCTCTCCAAAGAAGAATTGGAAAACTTCACCCAGAAAGTAGCCAATGTACAGTGTCAGGGATGTGGCAACCATTGCCAGTTAACTATCAATACTTTCTCAGATGGCAAGAGATACATCTCCGGCAACCGCTGTGAGAAGCCGGTCACCGGCAAGGCCAGTGATGATTCTTTGAATCTCTATGCCTATAAGCTGGATGCCCTGTTAAAATATGCCAACAATCCGGGCAATGGTACAAGAGGTACCATCGGTATTCCGTTAACATTGAATATGTATGAACTGTTACCTTTCTGGCATACGTTCTTTACACGTTTAGGTTATAAGGTCATTGTTTCTCCTGTATCCAACCGTAAGATGTACCAGGAAGGTCAGGGAACAATCCCTTCTGATACTGCCTGCTACCCTGCCAAGTTAACCCATGGTCATATCCATTGGCTGGTAGAACATGGTGTAGACAAGATCTGGTATCCATGCATGTCTTACAACCTTGATGAACATCTTGGTGATAACCATTACAACTGTCCGATTGTGGCATATTACCCGGAGACTCTGGAAGATAACATGCAGGAGCTTGAAAAGACTACCTTCATCAATGACTTCATTGACTTATCTAACCGGAAAGAATTAAAGAAGAGACTTCCTAAGATAATGAAGAAGGACTTCCCTGAGCTTTCCAGGAAAGAAATTGAAGAGGCAATTGATCCTTCTTATGATGAATATTACCGCCACATGGAAGATGTACGGAATAAAGGTGAAGAGATTATTGAAGAAGCAAGACGCCAGCATAAGCGTATTATCGTTCTTGCCGGCAGACCATATCATGTAGATCCGGAAGTCAACCATGGCATCGACAAACTCATTGTCCGTCAGGGTGCTGCGGTTGTGACAGAAGACTCTGTTTCTAACAGAGTACAGAAGTTTAATACAAATGTATTAAACCAGTGGACCTATCATTCCCGTCTGTATGCGGCAGCCAAATACTGCACAACCCAGCCGGATATGGATTTGATCCAGTTAGTATCCTTCGGATGTGGTCTTGATGCGATCACAACCGATGAAACAAGAGAAATCCTGCAGGAAGGCAATAAGCTTTATACCCAGTTAAAGATTGATGAAATCACAAACCTTGGGGCAGTCAATATCCGCATCCGTTCTCTGTTTGCGGCATTGGATGAAAGAGATGAAGTAAAGCAAAAGCAGATGAGTACTGTTTCTGCCTTATCTTCTCAGAATGGAAATGAGGTGCGTGCCTGATGGAGTATTTAACACCGAATTTTACCGAAGATATGCTCGATGATTATACGATTCTGATTCCGAATATGGCTCCTATCCAGTTCCAGTGCATTAAGGCAGCCATGGAATCAGAAAGGTATCATGTCGAGTTATTAACCAACCGTGGTTCTGAAGTAGCCCAGCTTGGCTTGAAGTATGTGCATAATGATACATGCTACCCGGCTTTATTGGTTATCGGTCAGTTTCTGGATGCGTTGAATTCAGGTAAGTATGATCTTCATCATACGGCTTTGATCATCTCCCAATCCGGTGGGGGATGCAGAGCATCCAACTATATCAAATTATTAAGAAAAGCTCTTGTCAAAAGCGGTTATGGCTATATTCCGGTTGCGTCCTTCAATGCTTCAGGTCTTGAAGCAGGCAGTAATATGCCGGTCACTGTAAAATTAGCAGAGAAGTTATTAGCTGCCGTAGAATACGGTGACATGATTGCGGCTTTACGCAATCAGATTGTGCCTTATGAAAATCATAAGGGAGATGGTGAGATCTGGACCAAGAAGTGGATCGCAAAGGTATCCGAGTGGTTCCATACCAATCAGAACTATACCATTCCTGCCATGAAGAAAAGATTTAAGGATATTGCGGAAGATGCGGCTAAAGTTCCGATCACAAGAGTACCAAAGGTCAAGGTCGGTGTTGTCGGTGAGATTTATGTAAAGTTCTCTCCCCTTGGAAACAATGACCTGCAGGCATTCCTGGAAAGTGAAGACTGTGAAGTCAATATGCCTGGCTTAATGGGATATATCAATTACTGCTGTGCCAACTGGAACATGGATTCCAAGTTCTATGGAATGAATCATCTGGTTGGAGCTGGTGCCGGTGGTGCCCTTTCCTTATTTGATTCCATTGGTAAATCCCAGTCAAAGGCAATTGAAAATGCAGGTTTCTACGCTCCTGGTTCTTTTAAAGACTTAATGAAGAAACCGGAAGGTATTATCTCCCTTGGTGTCAAGATGGGTGAAGGATGGCTGCTTACGGGTGAAATGGTTGAACTGATTGAAGGCGGCTATGCCAATATTGTCTGCGCACAGCCATTTGGCTGTCTGCCTAACCATATTGCCGGTAAGGGGGTCACAAACCGTATCCGTCAGCTGTACCCGCAGGCAAACATCACGGCAGTAGACTATGACCCTTCTTCTACGAAGGTAAATCAGGAAAACAGAATCAAGCTGATGCTTGCCGTAGCGAAAGAAAACCTTCAAAAAGAGGAAAAGACACATTGAAATAAATGGTATTTCCCCATACAATGTGTTGGTTACTAGAGGAGTATTTATGAGAGACTTTATTATTGCGACAGCCTCTACATGCGATATTGACAGATCATGGCTGGATGAACATGATATACCGATGATCAGCTATACATTTGAAGTCAATGACAAGGTATATGTAGATGACTGCCGCCAGGAGACCAGAACTGCCCTGTATAAGGAAATGCGTGAAGGTCATGCGCCTAACACTTCCCAGATTACAACCTATTCCTATTATGAGTTCTTTAAAGGACTCCTGCAGTCAGGCAAACCGGTTCTTTTCATGGATATGGATAAGGAATTAAGTGCTTCTTTCTTTAATTGTGAAAGAGCTGCTGAACAGATTAAGGAAGATATGCCTGATGCAAACCTGTACGTCATGGATACACGCTGTGTTACTATGGGACTTTCCTTACTGTTGATAAAATGTGTAGAGATGGCAGACAATGGCAAGTCATTTGAGGAAGTCATTGACTGGGCAGAATCTCATAAGTTACGGATTTCTCACCGATTCATGGTCGATGATCTGGAATGGTTAAGACGCGGCGGAAGATTATCGAATGCTTCTGCAGTTATAGGTTCTTTATTATCCATCAAGCCATTGATCTATATTGATGATGATGGAAAATTATTAGCTTATAACAAAATCAGAGGCAGAAAAAAAGCCATTCATGAATTATTAAATTCAGTAGATCACGATATTGGTGATGCGACTGGCAAAGATATTATTGTCGGTCACAGTGATACTCCTGAAGAAGGAGAAAAGTGGAAACAGATGGTTATGGAGAAGTATCCGACCGCCAAGAGTGTCAGTCTGATGGAACTCGGACCGGTTATCGGATGCCATGTCGGGCCTGGCTTCCTGTCTATCGTTTATATTTCTGAAAGTACTACCAGAAAACCATAAGGAGCTCATGACGAGCTCCTTTTACTTTAGAATAACTTCCATCTGGGTTTCTTTTACTTTCAAGCCCATATGTTCATAGAACTTTCTGGCATTATCATTGCCTTCCCATACATTTAAAGTCACATCATAACAGCCATGCTTCTTTGCATAATCCAGAACATAGTGATACAGGCTTTCCCCTACATGCTTTCCTCTTGCCTTAGCATCAACGCATAAGTCATCTATATATAATGTTTTAAACTGATGCATGTTGGTAGAGAAAGGCTGTTGCTTAAAGACACAGAAAGCATAACCCAGTACTTCATCCTGATCATCACATGCGACAAATACAGGTCTGTTATCATCCTTGAAGATATCTAATAATTCTGTATCTGTATACTTCTTTGTGCCGGATATAAAGATATCCGGACGGATTGATGCATGAATTTCCAATACCTGTGATAATAAAGAATCTACTTTCTTAAGATCTTTTTCTTCAGCTCTTCTGATATGCATAAAAGGACACCTCTTTTACTAGATGTCCTTTATTTTATCATTCCTTACTAAGTTCTATCAAAGAACTTCCAGAAGATAGCGTATTTCATGTTTCAGATGTGTTCCTGCCTTGACAACAGGCTTATCTTTCACATCAGCATAATTAATGGCATTTGGACAATATTCTGCTTCAAAGCATACAGCACTTCTTGCCCCATAGACATGTCCCTTCTTGCCCTTCTTCCCACTCAGCCAGTTAGCAGTATAAAAATGGAAGCCGGGGAAATCAGACTGCATGGTTAACTGAAGCTTATTGCCTTTCGCTTCTGCCATCGTACGTAAACCAGTACCGGAAACCGGATAATGATGATCATAGCCATTGCCGTATTTCAACTGTTCATTGTCTTCATGAATACGTGCTTCTGGTTCAATGAATTCTCTGAAATCAAATGGTGTATTGTCTACCGGAACAAACTGATCCAGCGTTAATCCATTGGCATCAGATAAGCCATACGTATCTGCAGGAATTCTGACCTTATGATGCATGGCATTATCACTTTCATCCAGATTGAAGTAAGAGTGATTCGTATAGGCAAACAAAGTATCTTCATCACTGATGCCATCAGATGTAATGGAAATACCGTTTTCCAAAAGCTGATAGGTTACCGTGACATCAAGATTACCAGGATATCCTTCTTCACCATCTCTGGAAAGGTAATGGAAGATAATGCGGTCCGCTTTTTCTTCCCCATCCCACATCTTCTTGTCAAAGCCATTGATACCGCCATGATTGCAGTTGCCGTTATTGTTAATCGGAAGATGATAGGTCTTTCCATTTAAGGTAAAGATACCCTTTTCTATTCTGTTAGCCGTACGGCCAATGGAAGCACCGATATAGGTATCCTGATTGATGTAGTCTTCCACACTGTCAAAACCTTCCACAACATCAAGACCTGTATCCTTCTGAATGAATGATACGAGGGTAGCACCATAATCCATGACTTTCATGATGATATGGTCATTTTCCAGTGTATAGAGTGTTACTTCTTTTCCTTCTTTGTTTTTGCCAAAACTACAATGCAAATCAATCACAATCCTTCCATACTCTTTCCGCAATACGCTTTACAAGAGCCACTTTCTTCCATTCATCATCTTCAGTCAGCTTATTGCCTTCTTCGGTTGAGGCAAAACCACATTGTGGAGACAGGCATAACTGCTCTAATGGATGGTATTGGGCTGCCTGATGAATTCTTCTGATGATTCTGTCTTCATCTTCTAATTCCGGTGACTTGGTGGTAATTAAGCCAAGAACAACTTTCTTATCTTCCGGAACATACTTTAATGGTTCAAAGCCGCCTGCTCTGTCACTGTCATATTCCAGATAGAATGCATCTACATTCTCCTTGGCAAATAAGTATGGCGCAATCGGATCATAGGCACCGGTGTTGGCATATGTAGAGTGGAAGTTGCCGCGGCATACATGGGTATTGATAACCATGTCAGAAGGATGTCCGGCAATAGCCGCATTGTTCAGTTCTACCTCTTCTTCCGCAATGACCTTTAATTTCTCATCATCCAGGCCAAATAACGGCCACATGGTTCTGTCTGCGTAGAGTGTCCATGTACAGTCATCAAACTGCAGATTACGGCATCCGGCATCATAGAAATCCTGAATAACCGTATGATAGGCATCAACAATATCATGCTTTAAGGCATCATCATCCGGATATATGGATTTATTCTGTTCAGCATATTCCGGCATCCGTAACTGGGCTAATAATTGTGTAGGGGCAGGAATTGTCTGCTTGGCTACGGTAGAATCATCAGTCTGAGCCTGGACAAAGCGGAAATGATCAATAAACGGATGATTCTCACCAGAGATCTTTCCGGTAATGACAGCTGTTTCTGCCTTGGTTGTTTCATCATGGAAATGCAGACCATCTTTTGTCTTCTTCTTTTCAATACCGTTTAATCCCCAGAAAAAGTCCATATGCCACCAGGAGCGTCTGAATTCTCCATCAGTGATGGCATGATATCCTGCTTTCTTCTGCTTTGAGATCAGATCCAGAATACAGGTATCTTCGACGAGTTTTAATTGTTCCGCATCAATCGTATGTTTTTCATACTCTGCTCTTGCAAGCTTTAAATCTGCCGGGCGTAAGAAACTGCCGACATAGTCATAGCGGAATGGACAGTGTTTTTGATAAGTCATGGCTAATCCTCCAATTTCTGTAATTCCTATTATCTGACAAATCCTGACTTTCGTAAACGGAAAGCAGAGTGACAATACTTGCGTGAGATGAGATTTCTGCTATTCTTAACAGGTTAAGGAGAATATATGTTCAAAAGAAACCTTAATGAAGTAAGTGAAAGTTATGATCCCTATGAGCAGGCTGAAAAAGATGCCCGTAATGCAAAGGGATCCAGATATATTGTTTATCCGATTATTCTTGCATTTTTACTGTTAGTTATGCTGTTTTTTAAAAGCAGGACAGCAGCTTTTAACTATCTCTACTGCCTGATTCCCCTGCTTGTCGGAACTGCCTTTTTCGGTACGAAAATCTATAACAAAGACGGTGACATGAAGCTGTTTTGTGCCAGTGCCATGTTAACGGAAATCGGTTGTGCACTGCAGTTACTTATAGACCAGGTCTATAACCCGCTAACAACATTTTCAATAATAAAACTTGTCATAGCATGCCTTATCGGATACCTGTTTGTATACTTTTACAGAGTATTCCGGCTGATCCTGAATAAATCATTTACAGTCTATCTCATGATGACTGTATGTGCGGTTATCTATGCCGTATTACTCGTTGCTGGAAAAGATCCTAATGGCTATGGAACCAGTGCCTGGATACGGGTTGGTGGCATTACGATACAGTTAACTGACTTTACCAAAGTCGCAGCCATGTTATTCTACAGTGCCTTATTCTCCTCTTCGACGAGATTAGATGACAATCATATCCTGATTCTTTCTTCCATATTCTTTGGCATTAATCTGATCGGATCGATTCTGATACATGAATTAGGATCCATGTTTATTCTGTATTTCCTGCATCTTTCGATTCTCTTTATCTTTATGAAAAGAGGAAAGGCAAAGCGTATCTATCTGTTATCTGTATTGATTCTGACTGTATTGGTACTAGGTATATGCTTTATCCTGTGGAGAGTCTTATTACCGGGATACCAGGCTGGTACATTGAGTGGTCTTTCCCGATCCATATGGGTCATTGTCAAGAAGGTTCATGACCGTTTCTCGGTAGCTGCGAATATCTATTCTGATCCAAATGGAGCGGGATATCAGTTGATGCAGGGAAAGAGAGCTTTATGGATGGCTGGTTTATTCGGCAATACCGTAAACTTCCATACGATACCGGTAGCGGAAAGTGATATGGCCTTTATTGCTTTGGTAAATGCCTTTGGCTTTATTGCCGGATTCTTTGTCATATTCCTGTTTTTAAGAATCATGATCTCTGGCAGTGAGTTAAGCAGAAGATTATTAAAAGAAGATGTACAGGACAGTGTGGTTGTTTATGGTGCTACGGTATTGATATTCCTGCAGGCAATGATTGTCATATTAGGTTCCTGTAATGTAATCCCTTTTGCCGGATTACCTATACCTTTATTATCACGTGGATTTACCTATGAAACACTTGTGTTCTGTTTCCTTGGCCTGTTATTACATATGTCAGAACAGAATGGAGATATGATGCTGAAAGGAGATGCTGATGAAGAAAACGGTCAATCAGAGAGGGTTATCACGACGCCGTATCAGGATCGCTGAACTTGTCAGTGTCGTGATATGTCTGTTGTTTGTGGCAGTATTCGGTGGCAAGTATGTCCTTCTGCCGATAGTTAATGCATCCTACAGTGCAGAAAAGAGTACGGTTACCTATAATGCTATTAAAAATTATGTAGTAGAAGGCGATATCCTTGATAAGAACGGAAATCTGATTATGGGCAATGCCTCACCTGGTGAATCTGCTTTTGCGGCAAGTCCTGAAAATTACTCCTATGCCTATTTATTAGGATATTATTCAGTAAACTCAGGGAAAGAAAACAAGTATGGTTTAAGAGGTAATCTCAAGAACTATTCTCTCTTTCATCTGGATCAGAATAATAAAGGAGCATCCGTAACATTAACAACAGATAATGCCTTACAGGATTACTGTTATCAATTGTTAAATGGTGAAGAAGGCAGTATTACGGTCATAGACAATGATACTGGTGCGATCAGAGCCTTAGCTTCCCACAGTACCATTGACTACAATGTCAATGACCTGCAGTCCTTCATCACCTCAGATGTACCGGGATCCCAATACAGACGCGGTACGTATGAGAATGATCCCCCTGGCAGTACATTCAAGGTTATTACAACAGCTGCCGCATTGAAGATGGATGAAGATGAGAATCTGGATGACAGTTTCTTTGACTATAACGATACAGGTTCCTATACTCCGGAAGACAGTGATTTCACCATTCATAACTATGAAGATAAAGCCTATGGTGAAATCAATCTGGAAGAGGCATTCAATAATTCCGTAAACTGCTACTTTGCAAATCTTGGTGTCAAGGTCGGACAGAAAAGAATGACAAAGATGGCAGAAGCCTTCAAGGTAGGATCGGATATCGAGATACCATTTCTTGCGACATTACATTCCAGCTTTGACTTTGGTGATGGCAAGCCGGTTACGATAGCACAGACTGCCTTTGGTCAGGGAAATACGCAGATAACACCTGTACACTTAGCTCTGATAGCCGAAGCTGCCGCCAATGATGGCAAGATGATGGCACCTTATATTGTCTCGGATATTAAAAGCGGGAATATGCCTTTATATCACTTCTTCCCGCATAAGATCAGTACAGCTATGGATGATACCGTAGATGAGCGTCTGAAGGCAATCATGCACAGTACTGCCGTAGGTTATGGCTTTGATGAAGGCACCTATGGCATGGTATATGCCAAGACAGGTACGGCAGAGTGTGCCAATGACCGTATTCATACCTATCTCATAGGTTTTACAAATGATTATTCCTTCTGCATATCCATGAATAACGGTTCTCTTTCTTCCCTGCTCTATTCCCCAGCAAAGGCTCTTGTGTCCTATTTAGACAGAATGGGAGATTAAAAAAGGTTTCCGGGAATCTGGAAATCTTTTTTATTTCAGATTATTTCTGAAGATTCACCTTCTCCATGCACAATGACTTTGACCGGGCAGTCAGGAAATAAAGTTTTTCATCTTCCACTAACATCGTATCGATGATTCATAATCCAGGCGTTCCATCTGCGGCTGTAGTAGCCATGGATGTATCTCTGACAGAACGCAGAATATCAAAATAATCCTGTACTTTCATAATTCACATCTTCTTTGTCTGAGTATTGTTAGGTAACAGGATTCGATTGTCAATCAGATGAGACAGAAAAAGCAGTTAATCAAAATCGTATCTGATTAACTGCCTTATGGATTTATTTATTTTTCTTCTTAAGAAGAATACCTATGACAATAACTGCTATAACAGCTGCCCCGATACCGGCATAAAGCGCTGTATGAGATGTTTGTGTCTTTGCGGCAGAAGTATCTGTATCATCATTGATAACAGTGGATCCATTGGTATTGAATGTAGTGGATACACTGTATGTCTTATCAAAGTCAGAACGGTCTATGTAATCTGTAGATAAAGCATTATCTTCATCTGTCGTAAAGTCAGTACCATAGCTGCCTGTTACGGTAATCGTATAGTCTGAATCCCCATCCACAACCGTTGTACCATTGGCAACAATCGTGACTGTCTTACCATCACTGTCTACTACCTGACCACCATCCTGTACATTGAGGTTTGTAACAGTAGAATTACCTGTAACAACCCATTTGGAATCAGAAGATACATTGATTGTTAAAGGAGAATCTGTGGGACTCGTATTCACACTGTTCTGTTCGATAGAGGCAGCACCACTCCAGGTTGTATCATCCAGCAGATATACATCGGCACTGGAGATTGTATCAGCTGTGATGTTTCCATTTAACGTTTCACCAAGCCCGGTAAACTTTACAACGGCTCCATTGGATCCTGCCGTACCCCAGTTGTTGCTGTTATTGCCTTCTGCCAAGAGAAGACTGGCTTTATCAGAATCAAAGTCAAGGACTGTATCACTTAAGACGATATTGGCTGTGGTATTGGTTAAATAGAACATGGATCCAGAAATAATCGCAGACTTCAGGGTAGAATCCGAAGCATTGAATACGGCTGCTTCTCCAGTCGTGCTTTCTGCATCTCCGGAAGTAGACTGATAGATGATAATACCATCTGCGACAGGATCCGATGCGGTCTTATCAGTCTGTGTGGAAGAAAGCGTGGAATGGGCGATCAGGATTGTATTCAATCCTTCCATGCCGGCTATCTGGGAGCCGGAAGCCGTACCGGTCGCATTATCTACCTGGATGTTTCCGGTAGAATAAATCAATGGGGAACCGGATCCTTCCGTATTCAGAGAAGAATTCGTAACCGATACCGATCCACCACCACGGTCTGTAGCTAAAGCAGCCGAGTGATCACCCTTTGTGGAAATATTCATCTCATTAGCAATGATCGTACCGCTGTATGTGGCATCTAATCCTCTGGAGTTTCCCTTGGAGGTTGCAATCGTATCATTGTTAGCATAGATCGTTCCGGAATCGGTGGCGAATAAACCATTGGATCCTTCACTGTCAGAAGTCAGGGAACTGTCAGAGATCTTTATGGAAGAACCGCTTCCGGTTGATAAGCCAATGGAATTAATGCCATAGAAGTTGCAGTTATCACCATTGGTATCATCACCACTCTTGGTTAAGGTACCATTAGTAACCGTTAATGTTCCTGCCTTTTCAGTGAGAATAGTATTCTGATCAGCTGTGGAAGAATCTAATGTTTCTCCATCCGATGTATCTTCTGTTCCGGATGCACTTTTACTGGCAGATAATGTACCACTGTAATCATAGGTCATGGTATCTGCACCTCCGCCAGGACCCTGTCCATTACCAGGACCCTGTGAATCGTCTCCACCCGGCTTCTCTGGTGGTGTACCGCCATTATCAGAAGGTGGTTCGGGCGGATTGTTATCTCCCTCTGCATAGATTGCAGTAATGCCTGAGGAAGCAGTAAGAATGCCGCTTAACATAATGGCTGTTATTTTCTTCAGATTCTTTTTCATATCAATTACCTCTTGCATATATATCATAAAAAAAGACAGCGTTATACAGGTGAACACTGTCTGAAGTTATCATTAAAGATCTGTGACAGCTAAGCTGGCATAATCTGACATACAATAACAGCTGTCACGATTCCGATTATGACACCTGCAATAATTTCAGGAAGTGTATGTCCCATCTGTTCCGGCATCGGTTTATCAAAGTAAGGCTTTTCTCCTTTTTCTATTGCCCTTTTATTGATTTCATTCAATGCCTTGCCATTCTGACCACAGGCATATCTCACACCCATGGCATCATACATGACAATAAAGGCAAGAAACAATGCCACTACGAAGGAACCGCTGTGACTGCCTTCGGTTAAACCACAGGAAGTGGCTAAGGCACATACCGTAGCACTATGGGTAGAAGGCATTCCGCCAGAACCGGTAAGACGCTTTAATGAAAACGTACCCTTGATGATTTCAATGATGATCTTAGACAACTGGGCAATAAACCAGCCGGCCGCTGTCGCAATAAATATTCTGTTTGTGATCAACCCATATAACCAGTCCATAATAAACTCCGCTTTCTTACTGTAACACAATAACATGATTATTTCGTTGAAAAAGATGATAACCATGTTAAAATAAGCGCGTCAGGCAAAGACGGAGAAAGAACTTGTCAGTAATGTATAAGCGACTTCTGGATGGTGCAAGCAGAAGAACAGGAAAGCATGTTTGTAAGGCTCCCGAGCTACAGACCGTACGCAGCGTTATTGTAAGAAATGAGGCAGCTGTTTAACAGTTGTGAATTAGGGTGGTACCACGAACAAGCTCTCGTCCCTATGGTGGAGGAGAGCTTTTATAATAGGAGGACAACGCATGAGTGAATTAACAAAAGAAGAAAAGCAGAAACAGAAGGAAGAAAGAAGAAAAGCCTTCTTAGCTGCACATCCTGAACTTGCCCAAAAGCAGGCGCAGGCAGAAAAGAGAAAAGAAAAGGCAAAGCAGAAATTAGATGAAGTAAAGAATTCTGCCGATACCATTGCGGAAAATGATCAGATGCAGGCAAGAATCGATAAGATGAATGCCTTAAGAGAAGAAGGTATTGATCCATTCGGTCATGCGTATGATCAGACCGATCACGCTGCAGAAATCAGAGCAGAATATGGTGATGACAGCATTGAAGATCTGCAGAAAGAAAATCATGAGGTTTCTATTGCCGGACGCATTATGTCTAAAAGACGTATGGGTAAATTAGGCTTTGTACATCTGTTAGACAGATCAGGCAGAATTCAGATTGTCGTCAATGAAAGAATTGTCGGAGAGAAGACATATGAGTTATTCAAGCAGTCTGATTTAGGCGATATCATTGGTGTCAAGGGAAAGGTATTCAAGACCCAGGCTGGTGAGTTATCCGTAGAAGTACATGAATATACACATTTAACCAAGGCTTTAAGACCATTGCCTGAAAAGTTCCATGGTCTTCAGGATAAGGAAGAAAGATACAGAAGAAGATATCTGGATCTGATCATGAATGATGATTCCCGTAAAGTTGCTATCCTACGTCCGAGAATCATTAGAGCAATTCAGCACTGGATGGATGCACATGGCTATATTGAAGTAGAAACACCTATCTTACAGCCTATCTTAGGTGGTGCCAATGCAAGACCGTTTGTCACTCATCATAATGCCCTGGATAAGGATTTCTATTTAAGAATTGCGACCGAGCTTCCATTAAAGAGATTGATTGTCGGTGACATGGAAAAGGTTTATGAAATCGGACGTATCTTCCGTAATGAAGGTATGGATCTGAAGCATAATCCTGAATTTACAACCATGGAAGCATATTGTGCCTATTCTGATCTGGAAGGCATGATGCAGATGAACGAACAGTTATTTGAATCTGTCGCAGAAGAAGTATTCCATAAGACAGACTTTGAGTTCATGGGCAAGACAATCTCCTTAAAGGGACCATATAAGAGATGGAATATGGTTGATGCAGTTAAGGAAGTAACCGGCATTGATTTCTGGCAGCCTATGTCTGTAGATGAAGCTTTGAAGCTGGCAGCTGAACATAATGTGGAAGTAGCACCGCATCAGCGTACCGTAGGCAATATCATCTCTCTGTTCTTTGATCAGTATTGTGAAGATAAGATTGAACAGCCTACCTTTGTATGGGGACATCCGATTGAAATCTCCCCTCTTGCCAAGAAGAATCCTAAGGATCCAAGATTTACCCAGAGATTTGAATTAGAGATCATGGGTATTGAAATGGATAATGCTTTCTCTGAGTTAAATGATCCGATTGATCAGAGACAGAGATTTGAGAAACAGCTTGAAAACAAAGCCAATGGTGATGAAGAAGCATCAGAAATGGATGAAGATTATGTAGAAGCACTGGAATATGGTCTTCCTCCTACCGGCGGTATTGGTATGGGTATTGACCGTTTTGTTATGTTATTAACCGGATGTGACAGTATCAGAGATGTATTGCTGTTCCCTACCATGAAACCAAGAGACGATAAGAATCAGTAATGATTACACCTGCTTACAGGCAGGTGTTTTTTTATGACTTGTTCACATGAAAAGATAGAACAGCAGAAGAAAGACCTGTAACAATACATTCATCGTTTCATATATGGAATTTTAATAAATCACCGCATTTTTGCAAAAGTGCGGTGATTTATTAAAATAGCAGTTTCCTGATTCCTTATTGTTTCATCAATATGACTGTTGTATTTGGTAACAAAGCTTCTTCCGATTTTCCAAGCATGCCGTATCTGTACATATTGCTGATCAACATAATATGCAGATAACTAAAAGACAGTACAGATGACTGTACTGTCTGGAATTAATCTTTAAACAATATTCTCTTTGATTCAGGTTTCTTGAAATAGGAATCAAAATACTGATTCAGTATCTTTTCTACTGCCTTAGTCTTAGTCATGCCTGTTTCTTCACAGAATATATCAAGCCTGTCATAGATATCAGAGGCAAGCTTGATATTCAGGATTCTTGCGTCTTTTCTGGATCTAGGCATATTAATAATCCTCTTGTGGAGTTTCTGTGATGCCGTTGTACTTGTCAAAGAATGCTTTGATTTTTTCTATGATGGCATTCTTTTTCTTTTCTCTGCCACCACCGAATCTGCTCATTGGAGGCATGATCTGATCAATGACAGTTCCTTCTGTTTTAACTGATCCATAACGGAAACAGTCACGGATAAACTTTCTTGTTTCAGCTGGTTTCAGATTGTTTTCATCAATCAGTTTCTGTACATCCGCTTCCATAGAAGCATTCACAAATGTATGCCAGTCTTCGGTGACATTCTTGGATAGATTGGCATTTCTTAAGAATGCTTCAATCAGTTCTTTCTTGGAACGCAACTCCATACTGGAACCAACAGCACGCATGATTCTTGCGACAGCTTCTGCATCCATGCAGTTTTCATCATGATACTTCTGTACTAAATCCAGAATGTAATCAATATTGACTTCTATCTGTCTGACTAATTCCACTTCAAAGACAAGATCATCAGAGATATCAACCTTGTCTGTATGATGTCGATACTTATCATACAAATCAGCATAGACAGACTGATAGTTCTGCATATCTCTTTCAGACAGTAATTGATCATTTTTAAACTGATCAAAGGCAGTCAGGATATTCATGACTCTTAAAAGATTGCCAAAGGTTATAATGAAGTCCTTTTCTGCTTTTTCTCCTAGTATTTCCTGATCTACCGGATATTTCTGAAGCAGTTTATTGACCAGTTCTTCATATCCTGGATGATGTTTTCCTTTTTCATCGTTATAGCCATGATAATAAGAACCATAATCTCTTAACAGAACAATACTTTCTGCATCTTTATCACCAAACAGAGATATAGCTTCATCTACTCTTTCCTTGAGGTTTCTGAAACATACAATATTGCCATAGGTTTTGACACTGTTAAGAATTCTGTTGGTTCTGGAGAATGCCTGTAAAAGACCATGCATCTTCAGATTCTTATCTACCCAGAGAGTATTTAATGTTGTTGCATCAAAGCCGGTTAAGAACATATTAACGACGATCAGAATGTCAATCTCACGGTTCTTGAACCGTTGAGATACATCTTTGTAATAGTTCTGGAATCTTGCGGCAGAAGTGTCGAAGTTGGTATGGAACATGAGATTGTAGTCATTGATAGCATTATCCAGAGCTTCTCTGCTTGATGCATCTAATTCTTCTGTACTGCCTTCATTTTCTTCACTTAATAAACCATCTGACTGACTGTCATCATTAGGTGCATAGGAATATATTGTGGCAATCTTCAGATTTCTGCCGGATTCTTTGATCTGTTTCTTGAATTCATTGTAGTAAAGAATATCCATAGGTATGGACTGGCAGGCAAAGATACTGTTAAAGCCATGTACATGTCTGCCTTTCAATACATATCCGGCAGATGCTTTGGTCTTCTGATCATAATGATCCAGAACAGTAGAAACTATGTTTTTAATACGTTCTGGAGACATGTATGCTTTTTCGGTATCGATTGCCTGTACCTTCTGATCCTTGAATACACCTTCATCAAAAGTAGTGTAGTAATCAATTCTGAATGGTAAGACATTCCCATCATTGATCGCATTGACAATGGTATAGGTATGGAGTCTGTCACCGAATAACTGTGGTGTTGTAGCATACTTAGGATTGACATAGTGAGAAGCATTTTCAGAGAAGATAGGTGTACCGGTAAAGCCAAATAAGAAGTAATGCTTGAAGAATGATGTAATCTTCTTATGCATTTCACCAAATTGTGAACGATGACATTCATCAAAGATCAGAACTACTTTCTTATTGGCAATCGGGTGATTCCTGGCACGGCTTACAAAGGTAGAGAGTTTTTGAATGGTTGTAATGATAATGCGGTAATCATGCGGATTGCCATGTTTGTCTTTACCGGATAACTGTCTTTCAAGTACGGCAGTGCTGTTATTTCCATCAGCAGCTCCCTTTTCAAAACGGTCATATTCTTTCATGGTCTGATAGTCCAGATCTTTACGGTCTACGACAAATAAGACAGTGTCTATAAATGGCAGTTTAGACGCAAGCTGAGCCGTTTTAAAAGATGTTAATGTCTTGCCTGATCCGGTTGTATGCCAGATATAACCGCCGCCTTTGATTGTTCCATCCCAATGATAGTTATTCGCAACTTCAATTCTGTTTAGGATACGTTCTGTAGCAGTAATCTGATACGGACGCATGACTAATAACAGTTGTTCTGTTGTAAAGACACAATACTTCGTTAATACATTGAGAATCGTATGCTTAGCTAAAAAAGTCTTCGCAAAGTCAATGAGATCAGGAATCGGTTTATTATCCGCATCAGCCCAGTAAGAAGTAAATTCAAAGCTGTTAGATGTCTTATGAGAAGAACCACGGGAAGTAGTGACTTCTTCAATATGACTTTCTCTGGTGGTATTGCTGTAATACTTTGTATGAGTACCATTAGAGATTACAAAGATCTGTACATACTCATACAAACCAGATCCTGCCCAGAAGGATTCATTCTGGTATCTGTTAATCTGATTGAATGCTTCTCTGATGGCTACTCCCCTTCTCTTTAATTCCACATGAACCATAGGAAAACCATTCACCAGTAATGTCACATCATACCGGTTGTCATGCTTGCCTTCATTGTTTACATACTGATTGATAACCTGTAAACGATTGCTATATACATGTATCTTATCAATCAGAGTGATATTCTTGGATGATCCATCATCACGCTTTAATACCTGAATATTATCCTGCTGGATCATCCTGGTCTTCTCTACAATACCGTTATTAGGATTAGCAATAACCTCTTTAAAGAATCTCTTCCATTCATCTTCAGAGAAGGTAATATCATTGATTGTTTCTAACTGATGTCTGAGATTAACAATTAAATCCTTTTCTTCATGAATAGGAAGATATTCATAACCTTCTCTGGTCAGAAGCTGAATAAACTCTTTTTCAAGAGCTGCTTCAGATTGATAAGAGTCAGATGTAGATCCACTAGGAGTGTACTTTGAAACAACTGTAGATTCATCATCTTCAGCAACGATGTTGTAATTTACTGCATCAGTCATAATTATGCCTTTCTAGGAAATGACAGAAGCTTGTCACGATAGTATTCATATTGTTTCTTACGAAGGGAGATTTCTGCAGGGAGGCCGGAAGTGAGGTCAGTGCAATAGCTGTCAAAAGTGTCCAACGTACGCGTAATCCTTTGCTGTTCTTCTTTTGAAGGAACAGGAATTTCAATGGATCTTACAATATCTGCATTCAAATTCTGAACGGCGCCACCAAAGGATGCTTTTTTCTTCATTTCTTTTTGAATAGCATCTGATACTAAGACGTGATACAAATAATCTGGCGTAATGTATTTTTCAAAATTACTAATCGATAGCCATCCATCATGAATACAACCATCTATCTTCAGAATATATGGTCTCCCAAAACTCATTGAGTTGGATAATATGAAATCACCTTTATGAACTGTCCGTGACTTTAAAGCCCCTTCAGCGGTAATCTTTTCTTTTGAACTTGTAATGTATTTAGACTCTGGTAATGCATCACCAATCTTTATCCAGTTGACCCCATCATCATCCTTGGTAATAAATTTACTAATTGGTCTTGGAGAAGCACCACGCACTATTGTTGTAATTTTCCCCAGTGGATAGAAAGGAACATTTTTATCAAACGGCAAAATTGAATTCCTATAGTATACATACTGTTTCTTTCTCAGTTCGTTTTCATGTTCCAGTTGTTTTTCAAGATCCTGT
>CAZHUX010000024.1:0-26872 GCA_964535445.1 uncultured Galactobacillus sp.
AATACAGCATCTGGTACACAGGCATATGTCACAAGTACACCGGATACAGGTGATGATGAAAATTCCATTGACTGGATTCTGCTTGAAACTATTGCACTGTTCAGTGCAGGAGGAGCTATTTATCTCAGAAGAAGAAAGCACGCAGAATAATGATTCTAAAAGAGAACCTCAGGGTTCTCTTTTTTTCATTGTGCATGATCATGCACAATGAAATGAATGAGAATCTGTATGGTAATCGTGAAGGAGGAAATAGAAAAGCATTTACTGCCTGTACTGTTTAGGATTAGAATACTTGTTAGTAGGAAATCCAACTAATAAGAACGGAGAGGTGATCATATGCCGGATCATTCAAACTTTATGCTTGATTTATCAGTATTATACCGGAATACCCAGAAATACTATGATCATGTACTGCGCGCATATGATATAGGCAGCGGCCAGGTTATCTTTCTGATGCTTATTAATGAAAACGAAGGTATTACGATGCAGGATGTCACGAAGCTTTCAGAAGTGGATAAGGGTACAACTACAAAATCCATCAACCGTCTGATTGCACAGGGTTATGTACAGACCAGACAGGATGAAAAAGATAAAAGAGTGAAAAGACTGTATACAACTGAAAAGGCTTCCGGCATTATGAATGATATTTATGAATATCGTAATGAATGCCGCAATGCATTGGCACAAGGAGTAGATTTTGACCAGTTTAATGACATGCTCGCAAAGGTGACGGAGAATTCCCGCAGGAATTTACAGACCGAAAAGTCATATACCGGCATACGTATCGGTGGTCTGCAGAGAATGACGCTGTTAGATTATCCTGGTAAAGCTGCCTGCACAATATTCTTATCCGGCTGTTCATTCAAGTGCCCGTATTGTCATAACCGTGATCTGGTTTATATTCCGGAAAACTATGAATTCTTTGACCCGGATGAAGTTCTTGCTTATCTGAAGAAAAGACAAGGATTATTAGATGGTGTATGCATATCAGGTGGAGAACCTTTACTGCAGGAAGATTTGAAGTCTTTTATTGAACAGATCAAAGATCTTGGGTATCTGGTAAAACTTGATACAAATGGTAATGAACCGGATGCTTTGAAAGAATTAGTGGAAGATGGCCTGATTGATTATGTAGCGATGGATGTTAAGAATGTGCCGGAGAAGTATGCAGAGACAACCGGCATGGATCCGACGATGTTTTCGGTCGATGCAATTAAAGAGTCTGTAGAGTATCTGAAGAGTAATCCGGTTGAGCATGAATTCCGGACAACAGTAGTCAGAGAATTCCATGATGAAGAAGATATTGTATCTATCGCAAAGTGGATTGCACCAAGTGACCACTATTATCTTCAGCAGTTTCAAAGCTCAGAGAATCTGATTAAACAGGGATGGCATGCATATGATGCGGATGAAATGAAGAAGATGTTAGAAGAAGTAAGAAAGTATGTGCCTCAGGCAGAACTCAGAGGCGTGAAGGAGGTATGAAATGTACAGAGTCAGAAAAAGAGATGGAAAGATAGTTGATTTTCATCTGGATAAGATCGCAAAAGCTGTTTCAAAGGCATTTGATGCCTGTGAAAGAGAATATAACGATGACATCATTAATATGATTGCCTTAAGAGTTACTTCAGATTTTGAACCAAAGGTTAAAGATGGTCTCATTGATGTAGAAGAGATTCAGGATTCGGCAGAAAAGGTATTAAGTGAATCTGGTTATGCGGATGTATCAAAAGCCTATATTCTTTACCGTAAACAGAGAGAGAATATCCGTAACATTAATGCGACAACATTAGACTATAAGAAACTTGTAGATTCTTATCTGAAGGCATTGGACTGGAGAGTAAAAGAAAACAGTACTGTTACATATTCTGTCGGAGGTTTAATTCTTTCTAACTCTGGTGCGATTACAGCCAATTACTGGTTATCAGAAGTATATGACAGTGAAATAGCCAATGCGCACAGATCAGGTGATATACATATCCATGATCTGAGTATGTTAACAGGATATTGTGCCGGATGGTCTTTGAAACAGCTGATTCAGGAAGGATTAGGCGGTGTTACCGGAAAAATAACTTCAGGTCCGGCAAAACATCTGAGTACATTATGTTCCCAGATGGTGAATTTCCTGGGAATTATGCAGAATGAATGGGCTGGAGCACAGGCATTCTCTTCCTTTGATACATATCTTGCACCATTTGTAAAAGTGGATCATCTGACATACCCTGAAGTGAAACAATGCATACAGTCCTTTATCTATGGTGTGAATACACCGTCCAGATGGGGAACCCAGGCACCGTTTACAAACATTACATTAGACTGGACAGTCCCGGATGATCTTGCAGAACTTCCTGCTATTGTCGGTGGAAAGAATATGGATTTCTGCTATAAGGACTGCAAGAAGGAAATGGATATGATTAATAAAGCCTTCATAGAAGTCATGATTGAAGGAGATTATAACGGCAGAGGCTTCCAGTATCCGATTCCTACCTATTCCATAACCAAGGACTTTGACTGGTCTGATACAGAGAACAACAGACTGTTATTTGAAATGACAGCCAAGTATGGAACACCATATTTCTCTAACTATGTGAATTCAGATATGAAGCCGTCTGATGTCAGATCCATGTGCTGCCGTCTGCGTCTGGATTTAAGAGAACTCAGAAAAAAGTCCGGCGGTTATTTCGGCAGTGGAGAATCTACGGGATCTATTGGTGTAGTGACGATCAATCTGCCCCGTATTGCCTATCTTGCCAAAGATAAAGATGATTTCTATAAGCGTCTGGATCATATGATGGATATTGCCGCAAGATCCTTAAAGACAAAGAGAACTGTTATTACAAAGCTTCTTGATGCAGGTCTGTATCCATATACAAAGAGGTATCTTGGAACCTTCAATAACCATTTCTCTACGATTGGCTTAGTAGGCATGAATGAAGCAGGCTTAAATGCCAAATGGCTGAAAGCAGATCTGACCCATCCGGAAACCCAGGCATTTGCGGTTGAAGTATTGAATCATATGAGAGAAAAGCTTAAGGATTATCAGGAAGAATATGGAGATCTGTATAATCTTGAGGCTACTCCGGCAGAATCTACTGCCTATCGTCTGGCCAAACATGATGTGGAAAAGTATCCGGATATCATTACAGCTAACCGCAATGGAACACCATACTATACAAACTCCTCTCATTTACCGGTAGGATATACGGATGATATATTCTCTGCGCTGGATATAGAAGATCCTCTGCAGGTTCTGTATACATCCGGTACCGTATTCCATGCATTCCTTGGTGAAAGATTATCAGACTGGAAAGCTGCGGCTTTATTAGTCAGAAAGATTGCGGAGAATTATAAACTTCCTTACTATACGATTTCGCCTACCTACAGCGTATGTCCGAATGATGGATACATTGCAGGAGAAGTATGGAAATGTCCGAAGTGCGGGGCAGATACGGAAGTATATTCCCGTATTACCGGTTACTACCGTCCGGTTAAAAACTGGAATGATGGCAAGCGTCAGGAATTTGAAGACCGTAAGACATACAATGTGGAAGGCCTTGTTTCCAGACCAGTGACAGATTATAAGGAAGAGAAAAAAGAACCTGTTTCTGTACAGAAAGAAACACCGGAAAAGTATCTGTTATTTACGACAAAGACATGTCCGAATTGTGCCATGATCAAAAAGATGTTGAATGAGAAGGGTATTTCCTATCAGGTAATTGATGCGGAAGAACATCCGGATCTTGTGAAGAAGTATGATGTCATGCAGGCACCGACATTAGCTGCCATTGGTAAAGACAGTACAGAAATCTATGCCAATGCATCGAATATCATCCGGTATGTGAATACACATACATTATCTGTATAAAAGATGTAGAATATACACCGGTATTGCAAGAATACCGGTTTTTATGAGGTTTTTATATGACAAAGGTGTTTTTGATTCTGTTAGGTGTATCTTTGATTGCCAGCATATGCGGTTTTAAGAAATATGTCTGGTTTATTTCCGTTGGCTATGGATTAGCAGTAGCTCTGACTGGTGCAGCATTATTAGGAATGTATCATGGCGTATTAAGCACCGGTACATTACTGCAATGCATTCTCTTAATCGTATATGGATGCCGGCTATGGATGTTTCTTGCCTATAGAGAAATAAAGAGTGCATCCTATAATGCGACGATGAAGAAGGAAATCAAGTCTGGTAAAGGCATGAGTTTCTTTGTAAAAGCCATGATCTGGATTTCTGCATCTTTACTGTATGTATGTGAAACATCACCGGTATGGATCAGACTGTTTGACCATAAAGGTACAGATGTCTTCTGCATTATCGGCTTAGTTATATCCATAACAGGTGTGATACTGGAATCCACTGCCGATTATCAGAAGAATGAAGCCAAGAAAAAGAATCCGCACAGATTTGTAGATACAGGATTATATAAATATGTCAGATGTCCGAATTATTTTGGTGAGATGCTGTTTTGGACAGGGATGTTTATCTCTGGTCTGAATATCTATACAGGTATTGCCCAGTGGCTGATACCGCTTATAGGATATATCGGCATTATCTATGTCATGTTTGGCGGTGCCAGAAGATTAGAGATCAGACAGAACCGGAATTATGGAAGTGATCCGGTCTATCAGAACTATGTAAAGACAACACCGATTCTCATCCCCGGTACCCATTTATATTCTGTGGAGAAGTATACATGGCTGAAGGGATAAAGAAAGAGATTCCGGAAGGATTTACTTTGTCCATGGCTTTTATGGACTGTCTTCCGGTTGTTTTCTTCAGTATTTCTGCAGGTATCCTCTCTTCAAGATTTGACAGCGCTCTGTTTTTGACCGGAGCTGTTCTGGTCATTACTGCCGGGACATTAAAAGTATGCTGGAAGTTTGTCCTGGCTTTATTTAAGAAAGATATTGCTTTCTTAAATAAACAGATGCGCTATCTGATGCCTCTTGGATTTATTCTGATGATCAGTGGATTGATCATCAATCATGATAACTGGTCTGTATCGACAGTTATGAAACATATTCTCTCTTTTCCTTCCTGGCTGTTTTTCTTAATCGGAATAGCAGGTATGATATGCATGAGCTATTATGCAAAGCATCTTGATGGCAGAAATGCCAGGAATAACTGGAAGGAACAGGGTGTCAATGCCTTGGCACAATTGTGCTTCATGCTTGGAATTCTTTTATAAGCTGTCTGAAAATGCTTCAGATAGCTTTTTATATGATATAGTAGTGTACGTTATTTAAAAACAGATGTGTCTCATTTAAAAACGTCCAAGGAGAACATATGCATAGATTTAAAAAGATTGTACAGGGATATCTTCATATATCGTTAATCAAGAGAATATTAGCAGGACTGATTGTTGGAATTATATTGGCTTTATTAGTACCTTCCTGGCAATGGATAGGAACATTCGGAGATGTGTTTGTCGGTGCCTTGAAGGGAATTGCACCATTGCTTGTATTTGTGCTTGTCATATCCGCATTTGCACAAAAGTCAGCACGTCTTGACAGCAGGTTCGGGCTGGTGCTGGGATTGTATATGTTAACCACATTCCTGGCTTCTCTGACAGCAGTTATTGTCAGTTATTTATTTCCTGTAACATTACAGTTAGGTAAGGCTGCCGAGGCATCGGATGCCCCGCAGGGTATAGGGGAAGTACTGCATACATTATTCATGAACATGGTAGATAATCCTGTAAATGCCTTAATGAATGCCAATTATATCGGTGTGCTGGTATGGGCGGTGATTCTGGGTCTGGCCTTTAAGAAAGTATCCTCCGATACAACCCGTGATTTCCTGAAGGATGCGGCTTCTGCCATTCAGAAAGCTGTCACATGGATTATTAATCTGGCACCTTTTGGCATAGCCGGTATTGTATATACGAATGTGACATCCAGCGGCTTATCTATCTTTACAGACTATGGATATCTGTTACTTGTGCTAATCGGATGCATGTTATTTGTAGCTCTTGTGATAGATCCTTTTGTGGCATTCCTTGTACTGCATAAGAATCCATATCCACTAGTCTGGAGATGCTTGAAGACATCTGGCTTAACCGCATTCTTTACCAGATCCTCGGCAGCGAATATCCCGGTAAATATGGATACCTGTGCAAGACTTGGCCTTGATAAAGATATGTATTCTGTCTCAATCCCGTTAGGTGCCACGATAAACATGGATGGTGCTGCCATAACCATCACAATCATGACATTAGCCTGTGCCCATACATTAGGTATTCATGTGGATATCTTATCAGCCATCATATTAAGTTTCTTAAGTACACTTGCGGCATGTGGTGCTTCAGGTGTGACAGGAGGATCCTTGTTATTAATACCGATGGCATGTTCTATGTTTGGTATTTCCAATGATGCGGCCATGCAGGTAGTAGCCATAGGCTTCATCATCGGTATTGTCCAGGATTCTGTAGAAACAGCTTTAAACAGTGCCGGTGATGTGATGTTTGCGGCAGTAGCCGAATATCATGAATGGCAGAAAGAAGGAAAGGATCTGCCATACTTTCTTGGCGGAACTAAGAAACTGGATATCTGATTCACTATTAACAATTGTTATAGTATTCATGTTCTATTGGCATTGTACATTTCAAAGAACAGACTTTATCCTGAACATGTAATCAGGAGGAACAAAACATGGAATACATAACATTGAATACAGGTGCCAAGATGCCATTAGAAGGATTTGGAGTTTTCCAGATTCCGGATCAGAAACAGTGTGAAGAAGTAACCTATGAAGCCATTCAGTCAGGTTATCGTCTGATTGATACAGCTGCGGCATATATGAATGAAGAGGCTGTCGGCAGAGCAGTCAGAAGAGCCATTAACGATGGCATTGTCAAAAGAGAAGATCTGTTTATTGTATCCAAGTTATGGGTACAGGATATGAAGAATGAAGAAACTGCCGCAAAGGCAATTGACACATCCTTACAGAAGCTTGGTCTTGATTATCTGGATCTGTATCTGGAACATCAGGCTATGGGTGATTACTTTGCGGCATGGAGAGCCATGGAGAAGGCTTATCATGATGGTAAGTTAAAGGCTATTGGTGTATCTAACTTCTATCCGTTTATGCTGGTAAATTTCTGTGAAACAGTAGATGTTAAGCCAGCTGTCAATCAGATAGAACTGCATCCTTTCTTTCAGAGAGAAGAAGATCTGAAGGTTATGAAGGAATATGGTGTACAGCCTATGGCATGGGGACCATTGGATGAAGGAAGACATGATATCTTCAGACATCCTGTTCTGACAAAGATCGGTAAGAAGTATAACAAGAGTGCTGCTCAGGTTGCCTTAAGATGGGATATTGACAGAGGAGTTGTTGTTATTCCAAAGTCTGTACATAAGGAAAGAATGGAACAGAATATTGATCTGTTTGATTTCAAACTGAGTAAAGAAGATATGGATGCAATCTCTGAACTTGATTTAGGTCATAGTGAAATCATCAATCATTTTGACCCGCAGGTTGTAAAGATGATTCTTGGCAATAAGATTCATGAATAATGACAGGAGATAAATAAAAGCGCCTTTTTAAAAGGTGCTTTTATAATGCCATAGTACATATCTTATGCATTTACATCTGATATTTGATCTGGCCCAAAGTCTTTAATGTAATGCAGAACAACCGGAAGGCTGACAACAGCTGAGAAAATATCAGCTAAAGGCTGCGCAATTTCGATACCTGTTATGCCAAGGAAAGAAGGAAGAATCATGATTAATGGTATAAAGAATATACCGGAACGGAGAGATGCCAGAATCAAAGCAGAGCGTGCTTTGCCAATGCTTTGCAGAAGCATGTTGGAACTAACACTGGTTGCCTGAAGGATTGAGGATGCCCCGACCCAGCGCAGAGCTGCTGCACCTATACTGACAACTTCCGGATCATTGCGAAACCAGCGAATGATCGGTGTGGCAAAGATAAAAGTCAGACCTCCCATAATACACAGTATGATGGTTCCTGCAGCTTCACAGAAACGCCAGGACTTCTTTACTCTGCTGTATAATCCTGCACCATAATTGAAAGAAGCTACCGGCTGCATTCCCTGTCCTATTCCAATTGCAACTGCGCCAACCAGAAAGGAAACTCTGCCGACAATACTCATAGCCGCTATTGCGGCATCACCATACGCTTTTGCCTGCTGATTCAATAATACGGTAGATAATGCTGAAAGAATCTGTCTGGAAAAAGAAGCAGAACCAGTTACTATGATGTTCAGGGCAGTTGTTTTAAATTCTTCTCTGTTAATTAAAGAAGGTGAATAATGAACAACTGTCTTTCCACTGTGCATCATATACAAAAGAATCAGAAAGCTGATAATCTGAGAAAGACAGGTAGATAATCCGGCACCCGAAACACCAAGACCACAGCCAAACATCAGAATTGGATCACCGATGATATTCAGTATGCCTCCGGCAGTCAAACCAATCATTGCATAGAAGGACTTGCCTTCATAACGCAGATGATTATTCATGGTACAGCTTGCGGTTAGAAACGGACCGGAAAGAAAGATCCAGAATGCATATTGTCTGGCATATGGAAGGATGGTGGCTGTACTTCCGAGAATATAAAGAACAGGATTCATGAAGACGAGACACAGAATGGAAACAACAGCACCGATTCCAAAGGACATCCAGAATGCTTCAGCGCCATAAGATTTTGCCTGACTCTCTTTTCTGGCGCCGAGAAAACGGGAAATATAGCTCCCGGAACCATGCCCGCACATATATCCGACAGCCTGATATAAAGCCATTAATGCAAATACAATGCCAACAGCTCCGGAAGCACTTGTGCCTAACCGGCTGACAAAATATGTATCTGCAGTATTATAAATGCTTGTTACAAGCATGCTGATGATTGTGGGAATCGCTAAACGTATAATCAGCTTATCGACAGGTGATTGGGTCATGGCTGCGTATTCACTTTGTACTTCTTCGTCCATCTTTTTACCTCTGAATGACATGCTTGTCATTGCATATGTGTTCTTATGCTACTAGGGAACCGGTAATAATACAAATAGAATTATTTTATAGAACCGGTTCTGTAATGAAAGAATGATTAATCCAAGGACTGTATCTTATGTCCGCACCGTAGCGGAAGAAGGAAGTTTTTCTGAAAGAAGCGGAACAGATAGAAGAGATGGATGAGCAGCTTAACAGAAGACTTATGGATATTAACAACAATGTTACCGGCAGAATTATTGTTGGTGAATCACCGGCTATAAGCACCGGGTTTATTCCCGAAATATTTCAGGCTTTTCATCAGAAGTATCCGGGTGTTTGGCTGTCTTTAAGAGAAGGTACCAGCAGGGAACTTGTGAATGATGTCATGTATGATAAAGCTGACCTTGCCTTTACTTCATATAGTGATTCTGTTTCAGAGCTGATATTTACACCGGTAATTCAGCGTGAGATCTTTCTGATTCATAAAGCAAAACCAGAAGAAAAAGATGCCAGGGTAAAAACAATACATCTTGAAGATCTGAAAAATGAGCCGTTTATTCTTCTGAAAGAAGACAGAGAAGATTATCAGATATGGCTTGTATATCGGAAGGATAGCTATCTTTCAAAACCAATGCAGTATTTTATGAAACTGGCTGAATCTTTTGAAAATGAAGAAAAAAGTTCTTTAATCTGAACTGGATTGTCTTTGGGATTGCTATAATAGGACTGTTATGAAAAAAAAGAATAAAGTAATGGCAGTAATACTTTTTGTTCTGCTTGCGGCTTTATTAACCGGTATTGGTATTGCCATATACAGACATAAAGCGTATCAGAAGGCTTATGATTCTCTGTCATTAAAAGTAAACAAGGATATGACAGAAGTGGAATATGGCAGTACATATCATCAGGATAAACTGATTGTGTCCAGTACTGGCAGGGTTTCCACAAAGGATAAAGTAGATCCAATGAAGGTTGGAAAACAGAAGCTGACATATGTAGTTTCAGACAAAGACAATAATGTTAACAGAGACTATACGGTAACGGTTAATGTAAAGGATACACAGGCTCCCGTCATTCAATTGAAACAAGAGACGGTGGTATTGATGGAAGGAGAAGACTTTGATCCTTCTATGGATATTGTTTCAGTAAGTGATCCGGTAGATGGAGATCTGGCAGTATCTGATACATTAAATAATGGTACATATACCATAGAATCTGATGTTGATAACAATACTGCAGGAAGCTATACCGTAACTGTTCACGCAAAGGATAAGAACGGGAATCAGTCAGATGCGTCCTACACAGTTACAGTCATCAATCCTGCCGCATCTGCATATCCTTACTATATTAAAGTAAACAGGGCAGCTAATACAGTGACAGTATATGCATTGGATAGTGAAGGGAACTATTCTGTTCCTGTCAAAGCATTTGTATGTTCTACTGGTGCTGCAACACCACTTGGAACGTATCAGACATCTGATAAATACAGATGGAGGCCGTTATTCGGTAATGTATATGGACAGTATGCGACAAGAATTACCGGTAATATTCTGTTCCATTCCGTACCATATTATTCTGAGAATCTGAATGCTCTGGAAAGCGAGGAATACAATAAGCTTGGGACAGCTGCCAGCATGGGATGCATACGCTTATGCGTGAGAGATGTGAAATGGATCTATGATAACTGCCCGTCGGGGACTACCGTAGAATTCTATGATGATGCGTCAAACCCGGGACCGTTAGGGAAACCGGTACCGATTACGATAAATCTGAATGATAACAGAAAGGGATGGGATCCTACTGATCCGGATCCGTCAAATCCATGGAATACATAATATGAAAGAACTCTATAACAAATATAAGGAAATTATTAATTATCTGATTGTAGGTGTATTAACAACAGTCGTGTCATTAGCTGTTTATTATATCTGTACATCTACATTTCTTGATGCACATAATTCTGTACAGTTACAGGCTGCCAATGTCATCTCCTGGATCTGTTCGGTAGCTTTTGCCTATGTCACAAACCGTAAGTATGTCTTTGCGTCAAAAGATCCTCATATTGTAAAAGAAGCAGTGAAGTTTACCGGTTCCAGAGTTACTACGCTGCTTATGGATATGGCAATTATGTTTGTGATGGTAACGTTACTGCATCAGAATGACAAGATTGCAAAGTTACTATCACAGGTAGTTGTGATTGTCACAAATTATGTCATGTCTAAGCTTCTTGTATTTCGTAAAGACAAATGAAACAAGTTTCAAAAATAATGAAATAAGATACATGAAAACAATATACAAGTTTTCAATTTGATGCATGTCGGGTTTATAATAGTGCCATTATGAATAAGAAACGTGCATCTTTTAAATTTGCTTTTGTAAAGACTTTGCCGATTACGATCAGTTACTTCTTTGTCGCTATGGCATTCGGACTGGTTTTGCGGCAGGGCGGCTGGAACTGGATTTGGGCAGCGGCCATATCCATATTTATTTATACAGGGGCTTTTCAGTTCGTATTAGCTGCTTTTATGAATACGGGTGCTTCCTTCCTGACAGTTGTATTTACGGCTTTGTTTATGAATGCAAGACAGCTGTTCTATGGTCTTTCTTACATTGATGATTTTCAGAAGACAGGCCACAGATTTCCGTATATGATCCATTCTCTGACAGATGAAACATATGCCTTATTTAATTCCATAAAGGAATATCCGGATGATGTGGATAAGCCGGATGCACAGTTTATGATGGCAGTTCTATGTCAGTCATTCTGGGTACTTGGATCCATTGTCGGCAACCTTGCCGGAGGATTGATTCCATCCAATATACAGGGCGTGGATTATGCATTGACAGCTTTGTTTATTACAATCTTCATTGATCAGTGGAGAGGCACAAAGAATCATAAGCCTGCCTTGACAGGTGTCATATGTTCGGTATTGTTTCTGATTCTGTTAGGACCGGACAATTTCCTGTTACCTTCATTAATTGTAACAACAGCTGTTTTGATAGTTTCTAACCGGAAGGAGCGTGCATATGAGTAAGACAATGGCGTTATGGGTGATCATAGTCTGTGCCTTGATTACCTTTATGTGGAGAGTCATTCCTTTCCTTGTCTTCCATGGTGACAGGAAAATGCCTCCTGTACTGGATAGGCTAAAAGATCTCTTACCGGCTGCGATCATGGCAATCTTAGTTGTGTATGGCTTAAAAGGATTCGTGAATGCGGATGGACATGAAGCATTATCAATGATTATTGCGTCAGTGTTTGTGGCAGGTATTCATATTTGGAAGAAGAATACAATCTTATCTGTGTTCCTTGGTACTGCAGTGTATATGATCTTACTGAATGTATTTTAAAGAATTAAAAAAATACATTCTTTTTTTATGCTTGTTAGTTGACACATACCCTGCAGGGGTATATAACAACAATGCGAAAGGAGATACCCCTTAGGGGTATGTGATACTATGGCAGAAGAAATTATTAATGAAAGCAATGCAAACCGGCATGTAAAACGTACTCCGGAAGAACAGAAGAAACTTCTGACGAGATTAAAGAAAGCTGAGGGACAGATCCGCGGCATCGAGAAGATGGTTGAGAACGATATGTACTGCCCGGATATTCTGATTCAGGTATCGGCAGTACAGAGTGCTTTGAATAGTTTTAACAAAGAATTACTGGCTTGTCATATCAAAGGGTGTGTCGCCAATGATATTCGTGCAGGAAAAGATGAATCCATTGATGAACTCGTTAAAGTACTGCAGAAATTAATGAAGTAATCAGAAAGGTGGTCAAAGTAAGATAAATGGAAAAGTATATCGTTACAGGCATGAGCTGTGCTTCCTGCCAGGCCCACGTAGAAAAAGCAGTATCCAAAGTACCGGGAGTGAAATCAGTTGTTGTATCACTTCTGACAAATACCATGACAGTTGACGGTACGGCAAGTGAAGCTGATGTCGTTAAGGCAGTAGAAGATGCAGGCTATGGCGCAAAGCCTGCTGAAGCAGAAGTCAGAAAATCTTCTGCCAGTGCAAAACTGCAGGCAGAAGAAGACGCATTAAAAGATACAACAACCCCAAAGCTGGTGAGAAGACTGGTGTTATCCATAGGCTTCCTGTTAGTGCTGATGTATATCACCATGGGACATAACATGTGGGGATGGCCGGTACCTTCCTTTCTGAATCATAACCATATTGGTCTGGCAGTGGTTCAGATGATGCTGGCATTAATTGTCATGTATATCAACCGGGCATTCTTTACGTCTGGTTTTAAATCCTTATTCCATGGTGCTCCGAATATGGATACTCTGGTAGCACTTGGATCCAGTGTTTCCTTTGGGTGGTCATTCTTTATTCTGATGGAAATGACGTATCTGATTTCCAATGGAACAAGCAATATGGAATTGATGGATCTGTATCATAACAAGCTGTATTTTGAATCTGCGGCTATGATTCCGGCTTTGATTACCGTAGGAAAGACTCTGGAATCACTCTCCAAGGGAAGAACAACAGATGCCTTGAAGAATCTGATGAAGATGGCTCCGAAGACAGCAGTTATTGAAAGAGATGGAAAAGAAGTAACCGTTGGAATTGATGAAGTGAAGACAGGTGATATCTTTGTTGTAAAGCCTGGTGAATCTATCCCGGTAGATGGTGTGATTATTGAAGGGGAAACAGCGGTAGATGAATCTGCCTTAACCGGTGAATCCATCCCGGTAGATAAGAGTGTGAATGATAATGTATCCGCAGCTACGATAAACCAGTCCGGTTATATCAAGGCAAAGGCATCCAGAGTTGGTGAAGATACAACCTTCTCACAGATTATCCAGATGGTATCTGATGCGGCAGCCACAAAGGCTCCTATCGCAAGAATCGCAGATAAGGTATCCGGTGTGTTCGTGCCGGCAGTTATCACGATCGCAATTGTTGTATTAATCGGCTGGCTGATTGCCGGGGCAGATCTTTCCGAAGCACTTGAAAGAGCAATTACGGTACTTGTCATATCCTGTCCATGTGCACTTGGTTTGGCAACACCGGTTGCGATCATGGTAGGTAATGGCATGGGTGCTAAAAACGGTATTCTCTTCAAGACTTCAGAAGCACTGGAGAATGCCGGCAAGGTACAGATTGTCGCATTAGATAAGACAGGTACAATTACAGCTGGTAAACCAGAAGTAACAGATGTATATCCTGTGGAAGGTGTTAGTGAAGAAGAGTTACTGAAAGATGCGTATGCATTAGAGTCTAAGAGTGAACATCCATTGGCACGTGCCATTGTTTCGGAAGCTGAAAAAAGAAACCTGAAGACAGAAGAAGTCACTGATTTCAAGGCTCTGGCTGGTCATGGTTTGACGGCAGAATTAAATGGTTCCACATTATATGGTGGATCCAATGCATTTATCTCTACGATGACTGAGATCCCTGCAGATCTCCAGAAGAAATCAGATGAACTTGCGGAAGAAGGAAAGACACCGTTATTCTTTGAGAAAGATGGAAAGCTGATCGGTATTATTGCGGTCGCAGATGTCATTAAAGAAGATTCTGCCCAGGCTGTTAAGGAATTACAGAAGATGGGTATTGAAGTTGTCATGTTAACGGGTGATAACGAACGTACTGCAAGAGCCATTGGCAGACAGGCTGGTGTAGACAGAGTCGTTGCCGGGGTATTGCCGGATGGCAAGGAAAAGGAAATCCGCAGATTACAGAAACGCGGTAAGACTGCAATGGTTGGTGATGGCATCAACGATGCCCCTGCTCTTACCAGAGCAGATACTGGTATTGCGATTGGGGCAGGAACAGATGTCGCTATTGATTCCGCAGATATCGTATTAATGAATTCCAAATTAACCGATGTCAGCGGTGCGATCCGTTTATCAAGAGCTACCTTGAGAAACATCTACGAGAACTTATTCTGGGCATTTGCGTATAACGCTGTACTGATTCCTATGGCAGCCGGTTTATATCCGGGTATCCGCATGAATCCGATGTGGGGTGCGGCAGCGATGAGCTTATCGAGCTTCACCGTATGCATGAATGCATTGAGACTGAATCTCTTTAAGGTTCATGACAACAAGCATGACAAGCCAATGCGTCATAGAGCTGCCCCTGACAATGAAACAGGTACAGTTACAGTGGCAGAGAATGCCGTGAATGGCAATCCGGGTGTATGCCCTGTTCCATCTGTAAATCAGAATGAAAATACACATACAGAAGTAGTAGATGTCAAAGGCATGATGTGTGAAAACTGCGAAAGACATGTATCCAATGCCTTGAAGAGTGTGGATGGTATTACAGATGCCAAAGCAGATCATACTACCGGAAAAGTAGTTGTGACATATACAAAGGTTCCTGATGAAGGAGCCATGAAGAAAGCTGTTGAAGATGCCGATTATGAATATGCAGGCGTAGAGAGGAAAAAGGAAATGACAGAAACAGTAAAGATTGATGGCATGATGTGTGAACATTGCGAGATGACAGTCAAGAAGGCTTTGGAAAAACTGGATGGAGTAGAAAAGGCAGATGTTTCTCATGAAAAGGGTACAGCTGTTCTGACTACAACAAAACAGGTTCCGGAAGCTGAAATCAAGAAAGCAGTAGAAGACAAAGACTATAAGTTTGTTGGAATCGAGGCGTAAAGATGAAGAAGATTACTTTAGGAATTGATGGTATGATGTGCGGCATGTGTGAGTCACATGTGGCTGATACAATCCGTAATAACTTCCCGGTTAAGAAGGTTAAGGCTAACCGTTCCAAAAAACAGGCAGTGATTATCGCAGATACAGATATTTCTGAAAAGGCACTGCATGATGCGATTGATCCTACGGGTTATACCGTTACTTCGTATCAGATTGAAGATTATAAGAAAAAAGGATTATTCGGTTAATAAAATGCAGAGGTATATATGCATGTGCATATATACCTTTTCTTTTGGCAAAATTAACGTATTGTATGGTTTATGAACATTGTTAACGCTTTCACGTCCTGATAAAATAAGTAAATAAGGTAGTGATAATCATACATGAATGCATATGAAATTTATGACACGAAGGAACGTGTCGAAGCGGATAATGACCGTGCTGCTTCTGCTGTGAGAAAACAGCTGGAAAATAAGAATGTTTTTCTTGTTAATCTGATGGCTTCACCAGGTGCCGGCAAGACAACTTTACTGACAAGAACGATTTCGGCATTAAAAGATGCATACAGAATCGGTGTTATGGAAGCGGACGTTGATTCAGATGTAGATGCGAAAACGATTCAGAAGACAGGCGCTAAAGTCATTCAGTTACATACCGGAGGCAGCTGCCATATGGATGCGGACATGACTGAACGCGGTCTGGACAAGATGGGAATTGAAGACACCGATGTCATCTTTTTAGAGAATGTCGGTAATCTTGTATGCCCGGCGGAGTTTGATGTCGGTGCAGCTTTGAAAGTCATGATTCTTTCTGTACCGGAAGGTGACGACAAGCCCTTGAAGTATCCGTTAATGTTTCAGGTCAGTGATGCCATGTTAATCAATAAGACGGATGTTCTGCCGGTCTTTGACTTTGATATAGACAAAGCAAAACAACGTGCTGAACAATTAAATCCTGATATTCAGGTATTCCCTTTGTCTGCTAAAACAGGTGATGGATTTGATGCCTGGACAGAATGGTTGAAAAACAAGATAGAAACATGGAGGGAAAGTCATGAAAGTCATTGAACTGCATGAAAGTGTTACGGCATCCAATGACAGAGATGCGGATGCCTTACGTCAGGAGATGAAACAGAAGGGTATCCTTCTGATCAATCTCATGTCTTCTCCCGGTTCTGGTAAAACAACCCTGTTATCTGCGACTATTAAAGCATTGAAAGACCAGATGCATATCGCTGTATTGGAGGCGGATATTGCCTCGGATGTAGATGCGGTGAAGATTGCCTCACTTGGCGCAGAAAGCGTACAGGTGCATACGGATGGAATGTGTCATATGGATGCCGGCATGACGAAAGAAGGATTGGCATCCATGGACAATAAAGATGTTGATTTAGCAATACTGGAAAATGTAGGAAACCTGATATGCCCGGCAGAGTTTGATACGGGAGCAGGCAAGAATGTCATGATACTCTCTGTGCCAGAGGGTGATGACAAGCCTCTGAAGTATCCGTTAATGTTTTCCAGAAGTGATGTATTGATTATTTCAAAGGCAGATGCATTGCCGTATTTTGACTTTGATATAGAGAAGTGTAAGGAACGTGCAGAACGTCTGAATCCTGATATTCAGATATTCCCGTTAAGTGCAAAGACGGGAGAAGGTATGGATGCGTGGATAAACTGGCTCAGAGAAGCCGTGAAATCCTGGAAAGGTGAATAAATTATAATGAATGCCCCGAAGAAAAGAATGGTAAATGAAAGAGATTACCGTCTGGATCCGAACTATGTTGCGCCGGATCCGGAAAAAGAGAAGTTAGTCATTAAGCTTGTTTCCATGATCACAGACCGTTACGTCGATAAGTATACGCATAATATTCATAATTATGATCCGGATGTATGGGCTATGGATGAAGTGCTGAACAAGGACCAGGTTAAGTTCTTACTGAGCTTTAAGAAGACCAGAAAGAACTATGACTTTGAAGAATTACGTGACATGAACCATATGACAGATGAAGAGTGTAAGGAAATGCTGGATTATGTCATGTGGGTTGGCTGCGTTGAAACAAACAGAGAGAATGCGGACCATCATATTCAGTATGATGTTCCGATCTTTGTGCCGGGTATTGCCGAATTCATGATGATGAATGATGAACTCGTTGAAAAGTTCCCGAACCTGGCTACTTTCTTTAATGCCATGACCCAGATGCCTCTGGAAGGCATTACACCGATGGTGCCGTTAGGCGGTGCCGGTATCGGCATGCATGTCATTCCGGTTGAAAAGGCAATTGAAAGTGAAAATGAATCCATTCCGATTGAACATATTTCCCATTGGCTGGATAAGTATGACGGAAAGCTATCTGTAGGTGTATGTACATGCCGCAGACAGCAGCGCATCAGAGGTGAAGGCGATGGTGATATTGAACAGGAATGCTGCATAGGTACAGGTGACCTGGCAGAATGGTGTGTCAATACAGGACGCGGTCACTATATTACCAAGGAAGAGGCTCTGGAGATCTTTGAAAGATCAGAGCGTCATGGTTTTGTGCATCAGACAACAAATATTGATGGAGAAGACAAGATTGTTGGTATCTGTAATTGTGCCCCTGGTGTATGCAATGCCCTCCGTACATCACAGTTATATAACACACCGAACATGTCACGTTCTGCGTATCGTGCCCATGTGGATCATGCAAAGTGTGTAGCTTGTGGAAAATGTGTGGAAGTATGTCCGGTTGGCGCTGCCAAGTTAGGACAGAAGCTCTGCACAAAGCATGGCTTTATCCAGTATCCGTTATCCGAGCTTCCTGACGAGACAAAGTGGGGAGAGGATAAGTGGAATACACATTATCGTGAAGATGCCAAGATAAACTGCTATCCTACCGGAACAGCACCATGCAAGGCTGCCTGCCCGGCACATTTACCTTGCCAGGGATATGTACAGATGGCTAAGGAAGGCAGATATCTGGATGCGTTAAAACTGATCAAGCAGGATAATCCGTTCCCTTATGTATGTGGTGCCGTATGCAACAGATATTGCGAACAGCAGTGTACAAGGGGAACAATTGATGAACCGGTTGCGATTGATGAAATCAAGAAGTTTATAGCAGCACAAGAACTTAAGGAAGATACCCGCTATGTACCGTTATGTGAAACCGATCATGGCGGTATGTGGGGACCGGATTACAAGATGGCTGTTATCGGTGCCGGTCCGGCCGGAATGAGCTGTGCATACTATTTAAGAGAAAGAGGATATGACGTTACGGTCTTTGAAAAAGAGAAGAGACCTGGCGGCATGTTAATGAATGGTATTCCTAACTTTGTATTGGAGAAGGATATCCTGGATGCTGAAATTGATGTCCTCAGAAAGATGGGCGTTGAATTCCGGTGTGATACGGAAGTAGGCAAGGATGTTACTTTAAAGGAATTAAGGCAGCAGGGATACAAGGCTTTCTATATTGCGATTGGTTTACAGGGCGGCCGTCAGGCTAATGTTCCTGGTGAAGACAGTGATGGTGTAGAGTCTGGTGTTTCCTTCTTAAAGAGAGCCAATCAGGATCATTCCATCAAACTGCATGGTGATGTGGTTGTCGTTGGCGGCGGCAACGTTGCGATTGATGTCGCAAGAGTCGCTAAGCGTTTAACCGATGGCAAAGTCACAATGCTGTGTCTGGAAGGCAAAGATGAGATGCCGGCAAGTGATGATGAAGTCGCTTTGGCAAAGAGTGAAGGCATTGAAATCAATAATGGCTGGGGACCTAAGGAAATCTTAAATAAAGATGGCAGGGTTACCGGTATCATCTTCAAGAAATGCACACAGGTAAAGAATGCCGAAGGCAGATTCGATCCGAAATATGATGATGACGATACCATTACCATTCCATGTGAGAATGTACTTGAGGCGATCGGTCAGGCAGCTGAATGGGGCAACCTGTTAGATGGAGAAAAGGTTGAACTCAGAAGAAATGGCGGTGCCATTGCGGATCCTGTCACATTTGAGACTGCTCAGAAAGATGTATTTGTCGGTGGTGATATTTACCATGGCGCAAAGTTTGCGATCGATGCGATTGCGGAAGGAAAGATGGCGTCTGAATCCATGCACAGATATGTGCATCCTGGTCAGTCTTTGACAATCGCAAGAGATCTCAGACAGTTCAATGCTTTGGATAAGGATGACATTGTCATTGAAGGCTATGATAACTGCAAGCGTCAGACACCGGCCAAGAAGAAGGTATCAGATCCATTTGCGGATCCTAGAGAAATCTTTACGGAAGAACAGGTACAGAAGGAAGCCGGGAGATGCTTACATTGTGGTGCCACAACGGTAGATCTCAACAGATGCATAGGCTGTGGCTTATGTACAACCAGATGTGAATTCGATGCCATTCATTTACAGAGAGATCTGCCTGATGCATCAAATTACCGCAAGTCTGAAGATAAGATGAAGTATATCGCACCTTATGCAGCACAGCGTGAGATGAAGATCCTGTTCAAGAGGAAAGCAAAGTAATGCATGAAATGGGAATCGTGACTCATCTTGCCAAAACACTGGATGAGATGGCACCTGAAAACCATATAACAAAATATGGTTCTGTTACGCTGCAGGTAGGGGAAGTATCAGGCATCATTACAGATTTATTCATAGATGCCTGGAATTATTTCAAGCCAAGACATCCGCTTCTGAAGGATTGTGAGCTGAAGCTTGAAACAATACCGGCAGTTACATTCTGCGGTGATTGTGAGAGAAATTATCCGACTGTCAAATATGGGCGTACCTGTCCTTATTGCGGCAGTGAGAATACATGGTTAATCACCGGTAACGAATGCATTATCAAGGAAGTAGAAGCAGAGACTTCTGATGATGATCTGGCTGGTACTGAAAAGAGTCAGAGAACAGACAGAATAGAAGGATAAGAAGGAAGCAGGTTTACAAGCCTGCTTCCTTCTTTAATGCGTCTGGATTTAATATCGTATATCCGGATATATTCTTTTCCAGGATATGATCTTCACAAAGTTTTTCGAGAATACGGTACATATGACGGTAAGACATACCGGTAGATAAGGCAACATCACTCATGATTTCCGAGAAGTGATTATTTCTGCTGTTATGAAGAATATAGCGGGATAATCTCTGCTTTGCGGTTAACAAGACACTGTCTGCGTAACTTCTTGAACTCTGTACTAATTTTAATGCAGTATCTTTGGCAAGATGCTTCATGAATGTCAGATTATTCTCCAGAATATCCTGATTCATCTGATAGGGTATGGCAATCACTTCCACATCACTGACTGCAGATACATGATTGTATATTCTCTTTTCATCTGACAGCATCTCCATATCACCGAGAATACCGGAAGAAACATAGTAACAGAGAATCAGATTACGGCCATTCTTTGCTTCGGTACTGACTCTTACTTCACCTCTTGTCACAATCATCAGATATGTTAAGAGACTTCCTTCTTCCATTAATGTTTCACCCGGTTCGTACTGCTGGCAGGTGGTTCCACGCAATATATCTTCATTTAAACCATATTCTTTTAATATCTTTCTCTGTTCATCTCTTAACATTTCTCTTATGTGCATATTGAAACCCCTTTCAATTATATAGGACATATGTCCTATATAAAGTAACACAGATCCTGTATATTTTCATACTGTAAGGAGGTGTTCAATATGACAATGATTCTTTATGCAGTATTGATCGCTGCTGTATTGGTAATTGCCGCTTCTGTCTGGACACGCCTTTCGGTTCATAGAAGTGAAAAGGAAAAGGCATACTGGGCAGGTATCAGACAGGCAGAGAATGAGTATTATCTGCATGTTTACGGCAAGTATCTTAATGCGAATGCCTAGTATATCAATACATTCAGAAGTATGAAAAAACAGAAATCAGTTTTATCTGATTTCTGCTTTTTCTTTTAGAAGTCACATGTATCCGGATTGATGTTTTCGGGACCATAGTTTTTCATGACATCCAGAAATTTCATATCCTCTTTACTGATTGTGAAGTCAAATGCCTTGAAACATTCCTTCAGTTCTTCTTCGGTTGTGCCCTGACATAAGGCAATGCATCCTTTTTCAAGAAGATAGCGGATGCATATCTCTCTTGGTGTCGCATGATATTTTTCGCCAAAGATACGCAGCTCATTGCAGTTGAGTATCTTTTCATGATCAGGCGGCAGGAATCCTTCTGTCTGGATCATATGCTCATTGGCACAGTCAAGGTTGTCATTGAATGGAAATCCCGGATAGATTCTTGCCTGATTTACCATAGGGGCAATCTCTGATTTCTGTAAGCAGAATTCAATATGTCTTGCCTCATAGTTGGCAAGTCCGATAGCCCTTGCTTTTCCGTCTTTATATAAAGTCTCCAGTGCTCTCCATGTTTCGACAGCAGTTTCCTCATATGTATTTCTGAATTTAACCGGATTAGGCCAGTCGATCAGATAAAGATCCACATAGTCTGTATCCAGTCTTTTCAATGTATTTTCAAATGCCCTGATTGCCCGGTCATAGCCATGATCAGGATTATCCAGCTTCAGAGAAAGGAAGAGTTCATTACGGGGAATACCGCAGTCTTTGATTGCTTTGCCGGCAATCTTTTCAGTATCACCATCACATGCAATATCCAGATGTCTGAAACCGGCATGGACAGCACGCAGAATCATATCATAGTTTGCGGTACCGTTATCTTTATCAATGCGATAGCCGATTGTAGGAATCTGCACACCATTATGCAGATGCGTGACTTTCGTAGAAATCTGATTCATTTAATCCTCCAGAATTATTATAACGCAAGCGTAATCATGCATTATGAAAAACATAAGAAAATTATCACAGTGCATAATGATGTACAGTCAGAAATATCCGTGTATGTATCATACAGATAACGAAAGAAGGTACAGAATATGAATACAGAATTACATACACATCTGATTGACGCAGACACATTATCCCCGGAACAGTTATATCAGAGATTATCTACTACCTTTGATAATCTGGAAGTGAAGAATAAACCGAAAACGAGTTCAAATCATTAAAAAAGTATTGCATTTATTTTCAGGGAATCATATAATAATCAAGCACAAAGAAATATGGTTCCTTAGCTCAGTTGGTAGAGCAACTGACTCTTAATCAGTGGGTCGTCGGTTCGAGCCCGACAGGAACCACTAAAAATGAGATCGTAAGATCTCTTTTTTTCTACCAGTTTGTAATCAGTATGAGGATACTGCTGTAGTGATTCAGATGCTGTAACATATCCATATCTGATGCGGTTTTGTAATCTGTTATCAGATCAGCATCAATAATTTCATCAGCTGATTTTTCTCTTAATGTTAAAACAAGACTTTCATAATCATTTTTAGAGAGACCAAGAGATGTATACACTGTTTCAGCTAATGCGGCATTTTCTTTATATAAAGGCAATGCTTTTGAAAGAGAAGAACATGGTCTTCTTTCTTCTATTAAAGTAATGTCCGCATTAATGGCACCCATGATAATCTTTGCCATATCTTCACGGATAGAAGGAATACTTAACAAAGGTACAATTTCATACCATGTCACATAACGGGAAAGAACTGACAGACATGGACGCATCAGATCTGTTTCTTTCTGGACAAGCCATGAAAAACATTTGCCAAAGGATATATGATCTCCTTTGCCACTATGTATATCACCAAGACAGAAAAGGTTTTCTACAGCAGTATAGTTATCTTCTTCATAGGCTTTCTGAAATAAGGAAAGCATATTACATTCTTCAGCATCAGCCTGATAAAACCTGAGATTATCATTAAACATACTTCATATTTTATACATTTGTCATTACCTGTGTAAAGATTGATGGAATTGCTATCCCCGTAACGGGCTTCTTTACAATGTTAATTATTTTTATAATAAACAATATTGAAAAGAGGTTACATTTCATGCATATCCCGGAGAATTATCTGAGTCCTGAGACTTGTGCAGTGACAGCTGCCGCAATGGTTCCGGTGTGGGCTGTCAGTATTTATAAAGTCAGAAAAGAACTGCCGACAGAGAAAATTTCCTATATAGGTGTCGCAGCTGCTTTTTCTTTTTTAGGAATGATGTTTAATATTCCGTTACCCGGCGGTACAACAGGTCATGCGGTAGGAGGTACATTCATCAGCATCTTATTAGGTCCATATGCCTCGTGTATCGCAGTGTCTGTAGCTTTGTTAATACAGGCAGTGATATTCGGAGACGGCGGTATTTTATCATATGGCGCAAACTGCTTTAATATGGCATTTGTGCTTCCTTTTGCGGGATATGGTGTTTATCGTCTTCTGAAGAAAGTGATAAAAGGAAAGAACAGTGATTATATAGCCGCAGGCATAGGCTCTTATGCAGGTATTAATGCGGCTGCTTTATGTGCTGCCATTGAGTTTGGAATACAGCCTTTACTGTTCCATGATGCTTCAGGACATGCCCTGTATTGTCCATATGGATTAAATGTATCTATACCGGCAATGATGATTGGTCACCTTACTGTATTTGGAGCTGCCGAAGTAATCTTTACGGTTGGATTGTATGCTTTTGTGAAACATGTATCACCAGAGATGATTAAAGATACAAAACAGACCAAAACATCCAAAGGTCTGATAGCCTTATTAACTGTCATTATCCTTGCAGTCCCACTAGGATTACTTGCGGAAGGTACTGCCTGGGGTGAATGGGGCACTAATGAGATTGCGTCTACCGGGGCAGGATATACACCATCAGGTATGAAGAATGGTTTTGAATGGCATGCACTTCTTCCTGATTATTCCCTGAATGGTGTTCCGGAGTGGTTCGGGTATATTCTTTCGGCAGTGATTGGTACTGCATTATTGGTGATTATATGCCGGTTAATCGCTATGAATCATTCAGATAAGAAGGCCGCATGAACATTGATAAAGATGTCATGAAAGCCGCAGGTCGTATTCTGACTTATGAAAAAAGAGAAAGACAGAAGACGTTACTGAATGTTTCACCTGTATTAAGAATATGCACTGCTTTTCTATGCATACTTTTATGTGCACTTAGCCGCAATGCAGTATATACAGTAAGTGTTATTGGAATTGAATTGTTAAGATCTGCATTTATGAATAATGATGGTTTAAAGCATGTTGTTAGAAACACGGTTACAGCTGTCTTATTCTCTCTTTTGATTACGCTTCCTGCTGTCTTTATGGGCAATCCCGGCACAGCCTTAACAGTATCCATGAAAGTTATGGAGTCTGTACTGGTTCTTTCCGTTATGAATGAAATAGTATCCTGGAAGGATATTACCGGTGCTTTCAACAGTCTCCATTTTCCATCATTATTTGTATTTGTCCTGGATACAACCATAAGATATCTTGTGATTCTGGGAAATTATGCCAATGCATTGACAGAAGCTGTCACATTACGCAGTGTAGGCAAGAAATCCTGGAAAGATTCCCATATCGGTGGGATTCTCGGAACTACGTTTCTGAAATCAGGACAGATGGCAGCTGCGAACAGTGAAGCCATGACCTGCCGGTGCTTTGATGGAACATATAAGATTTATAACAAACATCGTTTTACCTGGCAGGATGCAGTATATCTGCTTATTCCGGCAGTTCTCGTTATAATGTTTCTGTACATGGGATGACTATGATAGAGCTGAAAGATATTACATACTCTTATGATAAAAACAAGGTACTGGATGATATCAGTATCTCTTTTCAGGATGGAAAGTGTTATGTCATTGAAGGTCCTAACGGATGTGGGAAAAGTACATTATTCAGAATATTAAATGGATTATCTTTCCCTGATTCCGGCAGTTACATTTTTAATGGCATGGAAATAACTGAAAAGAAGCTTCATGATAAAAGAATATCCAGAGAATTTCATAAACAGATCGGTTATGTATTTCAGAATTCAGAAACACAGTTATTCACAAGATCTGTAGAAGATGAAATAGCATTTGGTTTATATCAGCTTGGATATGATGACAATGAGGTAAAAAACAGAACTGAAAAGTATATGGAACTTCTTCAGATATCCTCTCTGCATGACCGGGCACCTTTTTCTTTATCCGGTGGTGAAAAGAAACGCTGCGCATTAGCTGCAGTTCTGGCAATGGAGCCTGAAGTACTGATTATGGATGAACCGATATCCGGTTTGGATGAAGATGGTCAGAACTGGATCATTTCTTTTATACAGGAATTAAAAAAAGAAAACAGATTAATCATTATTGCGACACATGACAAGCAGCTGAGTGATGCGGTTTCTGATGAAATTATCCGAATGGATAAATATCATCATATAGTTTCATGAATAACAGGCACTGTTTCTGCAGTGTCTGAATTCTCTCTTATCATGATGTGAATGTTTCAGCTTTTTTACTTCTTCTTTAGATAAACCGGAATACTTTGCAATATCATTTACGGAAAGTTTCCTATCCGCAAGCATGTTTAATGCAGTATTACGCTTAGTATCATTGATTCCATTTAGATAATATTTTTCACCTGGTATTCTTAATACTCCTTCACTCATGATTTCATCCAACTCCTTTCCAATTGCTGTATTCTGCTTTGTTAATCCCTTATTGATTGCCTGTACCATCTTGTACATGGCTTTACGGACTCTCTTACGACACGTCTTATCCGTATTGTATTTCTCTACCTCCTTTTCATGATTAAACAGATAGAACGGAGCCAGTATGTAAAGATCCTTATCTACAAGAACTTCAATTGTATAGTCAGCCAGGAACTTGCCATTGAGAGGCCTTGTTTAAAAGCCAGGTCATACGGATGGCTTAATGTTTGATGATTTGGCATGTTTCAAAAATACCATGATTTAGTGGAAAACGTCCGAAATCTGTTAAAGAAAATGGCATTAAGTGGTGATGGCATTAATACTTATCATCAGGGAGTAGTCGTGCCTGCCAATCCTTCTACAATACTGAATGACCGTCGGACAAAGAAAGAGATCAGAAATCAGATAATCCGTGCAGATGGCCTGATTGCTTATATGAAGAATGCGAATAAAGGCTTTGGCATTCTTGATTCCATGACGGATAAGGAAATGACTGAAAAGGCCGAAAAAATCCTTTCCTACAATCAGGAAAATCCGGTTGATTATACAGAAAAATATGAAAAAGAACTGGAAGAAAAGAAAAAGTTTGAAGAGAATGCGAAAGAAGATCCGACGGTCTGCCCAAGATGTGGTGGAAAGCTTGTAGTCAGACATGGAAAATACGGAACATTCATGGGATGTTCCAATTATCCGAAATGCAGATATACAAGAGAGATTCCATCATGAGC
>CAZHUX010000025.1:0-26116 GCA_964535445.1 uncultured Galactobacillus sp.
AAGGGTTTCAAGGATGTTGATGATTACTATACAATGGATGGCGGTATTGTCACTGTAAATACAGATACAGCCAAGGCACTTGGAATTGATTATTCTTCATTCAGTGATTTCGGAAAGGTTGTAGAAGTAACAACATCAGAAGAATAATTTGTATTATTGGAGGATGAACAGATGCTTTATATTTTACAGACAGCTTTAGAACTCGGATGTATCTACGGTCTTGTATCTCTGGCTCTCTTTCTGAGCTACAGGATTCTGGATATCGCTGATATGACTACAGACGGGTGCTTTGTATTAGGTATGGCTGTATCCGTAACATATGCCGCAAATGGACATCCTTTTATAGGAATATTAATGGCAGTAATTGCAGGAGGCTGTGCAGGTTTTGTGACAGCCTTTCTGCAGACCAAGATGGGGGTTCCTTCCATCATTGCCGGTATTATTACCAATACTGGTTTGTATACGGTCAATCTTGCCGTAATGGGATGGAAGGCTAATGTATCTTTATTAAGAGATGAGACGATCTTTACATTATTCAGGAAGACAGGTATCGGCGGCAGCTGGTATGTATTGATTATCGGGGCTGCAGTCATGCTTGTATGCATGTTATTAATGAAATGGTTCTTATCGACCAGACTTGGTTTATCTATCAGAGCTACAGGTGATAACCGTGACATGGTTTCGGCATCATCCATTGACCCGGGCAGGATGGTTATGATTGGTCTTGTGATATCCAATTGCCTGACAGGTTTATCGGGAGCTCTGGCAGGTCAGATGCAGAAGAGTGCTGATATCAATGCCGGTACAGGTATTCTGGTTATTGCCTTGGCATGCTTAATCATCGGAGAAGCAGTAATCAAAGGACGCCGTTCTATCGGACGTAATATCGTTGCATGTCTTGTTGGTAATCTGATTTACAGAATGATCTATGCAATTATCTTAAGAACTCACATTATTCCGATTGAATGTCTGAAATTAATGACTGCTGTGATTGTCGCATTGGCTATTGCGGCTCCGCATATGAAAAACAGTGCTGCCTTATCCATGAGAGCACGCAGGGAAGGAAAAGATCATGCTTGATATTACAAATCTGACAAAGATATTCAATCCCGGTACAGTCAATGAAAAGAAAGCACTGAATCATCTTTCCCTCCATGTAGATGATGGTGAATTCATTACGATATTAGGTGCCAATGGTGCCGGTAAATCTACTTTGTTTAATGCCATTGCCGGAAGTTTCTATGTAGATGAAGGAAAGATTGTTCTGGATGGGAAGAATATTACTTTCATGAAGGAGTATGAGAGGTCTGTCCAGATCGGGCGTCTGTTTCAGGATCCATTAAAAGGAACAGCACCACATATGACAATCGAAGAAAATCTGGCACTTGCTTATTTGCGTGCTGCTGAAAACAAAGCAGACTTCTCAAGGATATCCCGTAAGGACAGAGAGAAGTTCCGGGATGCTTTGAAACGTCTCGATATGGGACTTGAAGACAGGATGACAGTTCCGGTAGGTACATTATCCGGTGGACAGAGACAGGCATTAACTTTATTAATGGCTACGATTGTTCCACCTAAACTCTTATTGTTAGATGAGCATACAGCAGCCCTGGATCCTGGCGCAGCTGCCAAGATCATGAGTCTTACAAAGGAAATCGTTAAAGAAAATCATACAACCTGCTTAATGATTACCCATAACATGAAACAGGCAGTGTCCACCGGAAACAGAACCCTGATGATGGCGGATGGAAGAATCATCTCAGACATATCCGGTAAGGAAAGAGAAGGCATTACCCCGGAAGATCTCATGAAGAAATTCGGAGAAGATCTGGATGATGACAGAATACTGTTAGAAACAGAATGAAGGATGGTGCATAATGCCATCCTTTTATGATGGAAATCTGTATAATACTGATATGCCTTTTATTACATATTTATGTATTCTTATTGCAGTAGTGAACTATATCCGTACTTCTTATCTTTCTGGAAAAGAAGGAAGAACGTCTGCAATCGTAGATTGTGGTGCAGTATATAAGCCATATATTCAGGAAGAACATCAGTATTACCGTTTATTAACCGGAGGCTTTGTACATTTTTCTATCTGGCATCTGTTAATGAATCTTTCCGTGATGTGGTCATTGGGGCAAAGCATGGAAATGTATTTCGGACATATCCTGTATGCAATTCTGTTCTTCGGTTCCATTATTACAGGAAATATCTTTGCGGTATATATGGGAGATGACAATGCAATCAGCGGCGGCTTATCTTCAGGTTTATATGGATTGATGGCCGCTGAAATAGCTTTGGTTGTTTATTCAGGTGGTTTTGAAGCAGTCACTTCAAACAGTTCATTGATGTATACAATCGGTATTAACCTTGTGATGAATTTCCTGCCGGGAATATCCTGGAAAGGACATCTTGGCGGAGCCTGCTTTGGAATTGTATTTACGATGATTCTTATGCGTCTTCTTTAAGAAAACTGAACAAACAGTATAGTTTCATATTTAATTTCAAAGGTACGTGTTATAATCTCACTATGCGAAAAAAATTACTGAAATTAGTTGTTGCACTCAGTGCAAGTCTTCTCTATATACAGCCGGCTGCCATAGCCATACATGCGGAAACGGATAACCCTTGTGGCAGCATTGATTCTGAAGCAGATCGTCAGGCATGCCGGCAATACCAGGCTGAATTAAGCAGTCAGAACAAAGAACTGGCAAGTCAGTTACAGGATATCGAGGCAAAGCGTGCTGAAATATCCGCAAATATTGCCAAATATGCGGATCAGATCAAACAGTATCAGGGTCAGATAGATGATCTGAACAGTAAGATTACAGATCTGAATAATCAGATTAATGCAAAGCAGGCTGAGATCGATCAGACCACCGCAGATATGGAAGCCAAACAGGCTGATATTGATGAAAATCAGAAACAGGTTGATGAGATCGGTTCAAAAGTCAAGCAGCGTATGGCAGATGGTCAGGGTACGATGCGTGTCAATACATACATTGATATCTTAATGGGCGCAAAGACTTTCTCTGATTTCTTAAGATTATTGAATGGCATCAGTGACATTACACAGTATGACCAGAAGACAACGAATGAATTAGTCGATGCCGTAGACAAGCTGAATGCGGATAAGAAAGAATTGTCCAAATTAAAAGATAAGCAGGAACAGGAACAGCAGGATCTGGAAGATTCTGAGAAGGCTGTTGATGAACAGAAACAGCAGGTTGCGGTAGCCCAGGCAAATGTACAGGTTATTCAGGATGCGGCGGAAGATCAGGCGGCTGAATTAGAAGCACAGGGTCAGACCGTAGCTTCTAATATCTCTGATGTTAAAGCAACCATTAATGCCAACTCCTCATCGCTTGATGATTATCAGGCTAAACTGGATGCGGCCGCAGCGGCTGCTGCAGCTGCATCTGCCGCTGCTGCACAACAGAATAACAACAACGGCTCTGGTTCAGGAAGTACTGATTCCGGGGCGGCGACGGATAACAACAGCGGTTCTTCTAATACACCGGCAGTATCCAATGGATGGGTAAATCCGGTACCTGGTGCCAGAAGAAGTGCAGGTACATGGAACTATCCGGGCGGAGGCAGACATTTAGGCTATGACTTTGCGGCTGCCCAGGGTACAACCATCCGTGCAATCGGGGCAGGTTATGTCATTAACAGTGCAGATGGATGTTCCTATGGTGCATTGGGCTCTACATGTCATGGTAATGGCGGCTCTAATGGCGGTGGCAATCAGGTATATCTGATCACAACCTTAGGCAATACACTGTATGCCGTAAAATACCTGCATATGCAGAATGGGTCTCCGATCGCAAAGGGTACCTTTGTATCGGCAGGCCAGGCAATCGGAAGAGTAGGCGCAACCGGTAACGTAACCGGTCCGCATTGCCATATTGAAATCTTTATGATTGGCTCTGCTTCTGACTTTACAAACTATATCCGCAGCTGGAATGGTGATCTTGCCTTTGGCTGCGGATGGGCCGGAAGTTATGATGGATATGGAAGACGCTGTGATCATGGTTATGGCATTCCATGCCGCATCAGACCTGAGAATTATTTCTAAAGTAAAAGGAAGGCTGATGTCTTCCTTTTTGCGTAAGGAGGAATATGCGAGTTTTTAAAAACATACTGACAGGACTATGTCTTGGCATCATTATTGTTTTAGTGATGGCTTTAATCAATCCTGATGCAGGAAAGATACTGTCTGATACATGGGATAACTGGATGTCTGATGCATCGGAGATAGCCAAAAAGAGTACAAAAAAGATAGCCGGAGATACATTTACTGCTTTATTTGCGGATGGACAGCAGGTAAGCAGCAGTACTGATACAAATGATTCCGGTATTACCGGTACTGGTGAATCTTTTGATGTTACCTATAACATTTACTATGAGATGCTGGATGACAATGAAAAGCAGCTGTATGCCCAGATGTATGCCAATGCATCATCCGGTGCATCTTCCTTCGCACCGGTTGTACAGTTATCTACAGATCAGATCCAGACAGTCTTTGAAGCAGTATTCTATGATCACCCGGAATTATTCTGGCTGGATACAGGCTATTCCTACCAATATACAGAAGATGGAACAGTTGTCGCAATTGTCATGAAGTATAACGATACAATCAATAATCTGAGTGAAGCACAGAATGCATTTAATAATCAGGTTAATGCAATATTACAGGATGCATCACAATATGCCAGTCCGGCAGATAAAGAAAGATGCATTCATGATGATCTGCTGAATCTCATTCAGTATGATCAGAATGCATCGTTAAATCAGTCTGCTTACAGTGCTTTAGTCAATCACAGTACGGTATGTGCAGGCTATGCAAAAGCTTTCCAGTATGTCATGAATCAGGCTGGTATTCCGACATATTATGTTGTCGGTACAAGTGAAGGGGAAGATCATGCCTGGAATCTTGTGTATCTGAATGGTACATATGTCAATGTAGATCTGACCTGGGATGATACAGGAAACAGTCCGTATCGTTTCTATAACTTAACAGATGATGAAATGAATCAGTCTCATACAAGAACAGGATTATCGGTCAATCTTCCTTAAAAGATACTTTCTTATGCCTGTTTAAGAATATCAGTGATTTCTACGTATGTGGATATCCTGAATGATGCATAAAATGACGTAGAGAAACAATACGCCGCAGATAAATCCGCTCATATCAATACATACATCTGTAAGCGCACCATATCTTCCCGGCACAAAGTGCTGTATGCCTTCATCCATGCATGGGGTAGCGGCCCATAACAGAAAAAACGTTATCTTTTTCTTTGGAAAAAGATCAGACAGATGCAGGGATTCACATACAAAACATCCAAGCAGAAAGTATTCACTGAAATGAGCAAGCTTGCGTATATAGTGATGCAGAAGATCAAAGGAGATGGTGAAACCTGCACTATTTACTATCTTCATGGCAATCTCTGTGACATCCTTGCTGAAAGAACCGCTGGTATTTCCATTGGCTAATGAATTGGAAAAGATCCATCCGATATAGATAAATGTCAGGATCCATATCCATATATGCTTTTTATGAGTATATGTCTTCATACGATTTACCATGATATAATACTTCCGTTATGCGTGGAAAGAAAAAATTAAGTAAAAAGGTTCTGGATGTGATATTAACGATAGCCGGTACATTCGTATTGGCTATGTCAGTAGAGTTCTTTGTCCTTCCATATCGTATTTTATCCGGTGGTGTTGCCGGTATTGCGGTAGCTCTGAAACCTTTTCTTCATATTGATGAAACAGTCTTTGCCAATGCGGCTACGATTGTATTGTTTATCGTAGGAAGAATATTCTTAGGCAGGGCGTTTGCATTAGATACACTTCTTTCTTCCATATGTTATCCGGTATTTACAACCTTACTGGCAAAGATCTATCCGTTTATTCCGATTACGATTAATCCGACTCTGGCAAGCTTCTATGCAGGTTTATTAGGAGGTATCGGTATTGGTATTGTCATGCGGGGAGGTGCTTCTACAGGTGGCATGGATATTCCACCGTTGATCCTGCATAAGCTTACCGGTATCAAGATATCTACCGGGGTTGTGATTACGGATACCTTAACCGTATTATTAGGGGTAGCAGCCTATGGTATCAATGCGGCATTAATCGGCTTTGTGTCAGTATTTGCGTCAGGTTTTGCGATAGATAAAGTGCTTTCGGCCGGGGAAGGAGCACAGGCCAAGAGTGTTACCATTATCTCTGATCATTGGGAAGAGATCATTCATGCGATTGATCAGGAACTGGCCAGAGGCGTCACTATACTGCATGGTCAGGGTGGTTATAATGGAGATGAAAAGATGGTCATTCTCTGTGTTGTTTCATCCCGTCAATACAACCATCTTCTTGATTTAATCAGGGAAATTGATGAACATGCATTTACAATAACGACTGATGCATCTGACATGCATGGTGAAGGATTCACGTATGCTTCACCGAATATTTAATGAATTTGTGCTAAAATTTCGGTAACTGTTTTAATAACAGGAGGGTTAAATGATTGATTGCAAACACGTATATAAGCAATATAAGAATGGAACAAATGCACTCTATGATGTCAATCTGAGCATTGCCCAGGGTGAATTTGTTTATATTATCGGTCCAACGGGATCTGGTAAATCTACCTTGATCAAACTGTTTGATGGTGAGGAAGTTCCTACCAAGGGAATTGTAAATATTGTCGGTATTGATGTCGGTCATCTGAAGAGAAAACAGGTGCCGATTTATCGTCGTAATATCGGCGTTGTTTTCCAGGATTTCAGATTATTACCGCATAAGACAGTGTATGAAAACATTGCCTATGCCCTGGAAGTTATCAACCTGAAGAAATCCCTGATTAAAAGACGTACAGAAGAAGTCATGGATGTTGTCGGCTTAAGTGATAAAGGTAACTCTTTCCCTGATGAATTATCAGGTGGGCAGCAGCAGCGTGTTGCGATTGCCAGAGCCATTGCCAACCGTCCGAAGGTGCTGATTGCGGATGAGCCGACTGGTAACCTGGATCCAACCAAGTCTTCCGAGATTATGGATCTTCTCGATACAGTCAATGCCAAATACGGGACTACTGTAGTCATGGTTACCCATGATGCCGGTATTGTTAACCGCATCAGAAGAAGAACGATTGCCCTGGAACATGGACATGTTGTCGCAGATCTTGCGGAAGGAGGTTATGTCCGTCATGATCAGTAGACCGATTAAAGAAGGATTCAGTGGTGTAAGCAGACACTGGGGTATGTCTATTTCTTCTGCTATAGCTGTCACAATTACCCTGATTATTATTTCATTGTTTATGATATTTTCATGGAATGTACAGAACTTTACCCGTAATATTGAATCTTCCATGGAAATCTCCGTTATGATCAGTTATGACTCTGAATCGCAAGAACAGGAAGCTGCTATCAAGAGCCAGATTGAAAAGATTGATGGTGTCAAGAGTGTTACCTATTCCAACAAGGATCAGGAATTCCAGTATTATATTGATTCTTTTGATGATGAAAGAACCAAGGAAGCATTTGAACCTTTCAGAGAAGACAATCCTATGCATGATGCCTATTATGTAGAGGCAAAGTCTGGTGATCAGATTGTCAATATTGCCAATCAGATTGAAAAGATTGATGGCGTAGATAGTGTCAACTATGGTGGTCAGTCAACGATTATGATGGTAGATACAATGACTTCCATCAGAAGAGTAGGAACGATATTTGTCATTGCATTGACATTATTAGCGATCTTCCTGATTCAGAATACAATCAAGTTAACCATTGCGGCACGTAAGGATGAGATTACTGTCATGAGAAATGTCGGTGCTACCAATCATTTCATCCGTGCACCGTTTGTTTGTGAAGGTATTATTATCGGTATTCTTGGCTCCATAATCCCGATTCTTTTAACAGTCTATGGTTATGGTGCCGTCTATGAGCATACTGGCGGTGTATTGATTTCTTCTGTATTCCATCTTGTCAAGCCGGTTCCGTTTACCTGGATCCTGAGCGGTATTCTTCTGTTAATCGGTATTGTCGTAGGCTTTATCGGTTCCTGGTTATCGGTTACACGTTATCTGAGGTGGAAGAGATGAAAATTCTGACCAGAGCAGTCAGAATATGTGTGATTTTATCAATGATGCTTACAGTCTGGATAATTCCTGTATTTGCGGAAGATTATACAGACAGTGATTACTGGTCCAAGTACTGCAGCTCTGCCAGTCACGCTGGTTCTGATGCATGTAAAGGATATGTACAGTATCTGCAGTCACAGAGTAAATCACAATCCAAGGAATTAGAGAATATCAAGTCGCAGCGTGAACAGATTGCGGCAGACCTGCAGAAATATGATGCACAGTTAAAGGATCTGCAGGCTAAGGTTGAAAGCAAGCAGAAAGAAATCGATGCCAAGCAGAATGAGATAGACAAGAAACAGGCAGAGATCGATGCCAAGCAGGTAGAAATTGATAATACCCAGAGTCAGATTGATGACTTGAAGGAAAAAATAAAGAAGCGGATGGTTTTACGCCAGCCGATGATGCGTACCTCAGAAGATGTGGATATCCTGATGGGCGCAAAGACATTTGAGGATTTCATCCGTATAGCCAACGGTTTAAACAGCATTACACAATATGACCGTCAGATTCAGCAGCAGCTTGCGGATCTGATGGATCAGTTAAATACCCAGAAGAAAGAACTGGAAGATGATAAGAATGTTCTGTTAGTAGCACAGGCAGAATTACAGAGTGAACAGGATGAATTAAAAGACCTGGAAGCTCAGACAGAAGTTATCATCGAAGAGCAGGAGAAGCAGGCGGCAGCCCTTGAAGCAGAAGGCAACCGTATTACTTCTAATCTTTCACAAATCACTAAAACTCTTGCCAGCATTGGCAATGTAGCGGCTGCGGCAGGCTGGACCTATCCGGTACAGGGTGCTCACCGCAGTGCCGGTACATGGGCCTATGGCAGCGGGGCACCACACTTAGGAGAAGACTTTGCGGCTCCGGTTGGCAGTAATATCTATGCCGTAGCTAATGGTGTTGTCTTAAACAGTGCCAACGGGTGTCCTACCTATGGAGGTCTAGGCAGTACATGCGGTACAGCTTATGGCGGCTCCCAGGGTGGTGGCAATCAGGTATATCTGTTAGTCAATGTCAATGGTTCCCTCTATGCAGTTAAGTATCTGCATATGATGTTAAATACACCTATTGCAATAGGTACTGTTGTCACAAGTGGTACGGTTATTGGAAGAGTGGGATCCAGTGGCAACTCTTCAGGTCCGCATTGTCATGTAGAAGTGTTCTATCTTGGTGATGCGTCTAACTTTAACGCCTTCAAGAGCAGCTGGAACGGTGATCTTGCCTTTGGGGCAGGATGGGCCGGCAGTGACCGCAAGTGTGATTCCGGTACAGGTGCACCATGCCGGTTAAGACCTGAATCGTTATTCGGCAGTTAAAGAGTATTTTGTATTAGAATAAAGGAGTTTCTGGAAGGAAACTCCTTTTGAAAGTCTGAGGTATCTTATGGAAGAAAATAAAACTGAAAAAGATCCGGAATTATGGAATGACAGTAAAGAAGAGGAAATGAAGACCATTTCCTTAAAAAGACATCTCTGGCCAGATGAAGAAGCATTGCGCAAGGAGAAGAAAAAGAATAAGAAACTGCGCATTATTTTAATAGTCAGTATCATAGTATGCTTTGCGGCAGGCTTTATTGCCCGTCCTTACATTGTGGCAATTACATCCGGTAATACGGATTCTGCGGATAAGATCCAGAAAGCTTTAAGTATCATGGAGAATGACTGGTACTTTGGCAAGGATATTAAAAATCTCGATGAAAGATTAACCGACCAGGCAATCAGTGGAATTACCAGTAATAAAGAAGATACACATACAGAATATATGACTGCGGATGAGATGAAGGATTTTACAGACTCCATCAACCGTAATTATGTAGGTATTGGGGTTGAATTCATCAATACTGATGGCAAGGCAATCATTGATAAGGTATTCCGTGATTCACCAGCTGAGAAAGCAGGTGTACAGGCAGGAGATATCATTCATACCGTAAATGATGAAGATATCACCGGTTATACATCTGATAAGATCAAGGAACTGGTACAGGGTAAAGAAGGTACCAGTGTTACCATAGGCTTTATCAGACAGGGTAAGAATATTGCTTTAAAGATTACCAGAGCTGCTGTATCTGCCAGTACATTTGGTGAAATGAAGGATAATGGCATTGCCTATTTACAGTTATATCAGTTTGGCGATACAACGCCAGATATGGTAAAGGCTTATCTGGATGATTTTAAGAAAGAAAATGCGACGAAGTTAATCATTGATTTAAGAGATAATGGCGGTGGTTATCTGGATTCTGTTTCAGAGATAGCTTCCTGTTTCTTACCAAAGGGTTCTACTGTTTTACAGCAGGAATTCAAGAATGGTGATAAGAGAGTCACAAAGACTTCAGATGAACAGTATTCTGATCTTGGACCGATTGTCATTCTTGTGAATGAGAATACTGCCAGTGCGGCAGAAGTATTAACACTGGCTTTGTCTCAACAAAGAGATGATGTGACTGTCATGGGTACGACTACGTATGGCAAGGGTACCGTACAGGTATCTACACAGTTTACCGATGGATCAGCACTCAAATATACAACCTCAAGATGGTTATCTCCTAAGGGGGACTGGATCAATGGAAAAGGCATTACTCCGGATGAAGAAGTGAAGCTTCCGGATGTGTTCTATGAGTCATTTGCGGGTATGAAGGATGATGAAACCTATGCCTATGACAGTGTTGGTGATGCTGTAAAGGATGCCCAGATGTGTCTTTCCTATCTTGGCTATAGTGTGGATCGCCAAGATGGGTATTTCTCTCAAAGTACACAGGATGCTTTAAAGCAGTTCCAGAGTGATCATTCCTTAAGTGGTGATGGAGTATTGAATGAAGAGACATACAGTTCTTTACGTTCAGCTGTAATGCTCAGTTATGAAACAGATGATACGAAGGATACACAGTTAATGAAGGCAGAGGAGAAACTGAATGGCTGATAAATTTGAACTTGTATCTCCTTTTAAACCAACCGGTGATCAGCCGGAAGCGATAGAACAGTTATGCCAGGGTATTGAGGAAGGCAAGAAAGAACAGGTACTGGAAGGTGCTACCGGCACCGGAAAGACTTTTACCATGGCAAATATTATTGCCCGGGAAAATCGTCCTACCCTTGTTTTCTCGCATAACAAGACACTTGCCGGACAGCTGTATTCTGAGTTCAAGGAACTGTTTCCGCATAACAGAGTAGAATACTTTGTCTCTAACTTTGATTACTATCAGCCTGAGGCATATATGCCTAAGAATGATATGTATATAGAAAAGACTGCCGCAATCAATGAAGAGCTGGATATGTTCCGTGAATCCGCATTGAATTCCCTGATTGAAAGAAGAGATACGATTGTCGTCGCTTCGGTAGCGTGCATTTATGCGGCCAGTGATCCGGCAGAATACAAGAAAATGTTTGTGACGATCCGGGTAGGAGAAACCTATAACCGCAATGATCTGTTGCGGAAGTTTGTAGAACTGCAGTATACCCGTAATGATGTGGAACAGAGCAGAGGTACGATCAGAGTCAGAGGGGATGTCATTGACTTAACACCTTCCTATACGCATGACTTTAATATCCGTATAGAGATGTTTGGGGATGAGATAGACAGAATTACGGAAGTAGATCCGGTAACCGGTCATACGTTAAATGCCTATCAGTTCTATAACATCTTCCCGGCATCCGGTTATGCCCGTTCCAAGGAATCTATGGCAAGAGCCTGCGATGCCATAGAGGCAGAATTAGAAGACAGATTGAAGTATTTCCGTTCCAAGGGAAAGCTCTTAGAGGCAGAACGTCTGGAACAGAGAACGAGATTTGATCTTGAGGCATTACGTGAAAACGGATATTGTTCAGGCATTGAAAACTATTCCATGCATATCGATAACCGCAAGCCGGGACAGCGTCCGTATAATCTCTTTGATTATTTCCCGAAAGACTTTCTGATGTTTGTGGATGAATCCCATGTATCTCTTCCTCAGATCAGAGGTATGTACAATGGTGACCGTCAGAGAAAAGAAACATTAGTAGAATATGGATTCCGTCTGCCTTCTGCATTAGACAACCGTCCGATGAAATTTGATGAATTTGAAAGCATGATCAATCAGGTGATTTACTGTTCCGCTACACCTGGTGACTATGAATTAGAGAAAGTACACCATCATGTTGTCGAACAGATCATCCGTCCTACAGGCTTGCTGGATCCTAAGATTACGGTTAAGCCGACCAAGGGACAGGTAGATGATATCTGTGAAGCTTTGGATCAGAGAATTGCCCGTAATGAAAGAGTATTAATTACAACCTTAACCGTACGTATGGCAGAAGATCTGACCGATTATCTGAAAGAAAGAGGCTATAAGATTGCCTATCTGCATCATGAAACAAAGACCCTGGAAAGAAGTCAGGTCATTCATGATTTAAGAACAGGTAAGGTAGATGCGATTGTCGGTATTAACCTGTTAAGAGAAGGTCTTGATATACCGGAGGTATCTCTGGTATGCATTCTCGACGCGGATAAAGAAGGATTCTTACGTTCTGAGCGTTCTCTGATTCAGACAATCGGTCGAGCTGCCCGTAATGAACATGGTGAAGTATACATGTATGGGGATGTCATGACAGATTCCATGAAGGCTGCCATTGATGAAACCAACCGCAGACGCTCCATTCAGGAAGCTTATAACAAGAAACATGGCATAATCCCGCATACGGTCAAGAAACCGATTGAAGAAGTCATTCATGGCAAGGAAACCAAGGAATATGCGGCCAAGTATATCAAGAAGAAGGCAAAGCTTGCCAAGAAGGATAAGAATAAGCTTATCGAAGATATGCAGATAGAGATGAAAGAAGCGGCTGCTTCGCTTGACTTTGAAAGAGCTGCTGAATTAAGAGATATGATATTTGAACTGCAGGCAGAAGATTAAGGAGGCTTATTATGAAGACAATTGAAGATGCAGAGAAGTTTTTAAAAGAAGCCGGAACTTATTATCTGGCAACATTAGATGAGGACAATCAGCCAAGAGTCAGACCGTTTGGAACAGCTCATATCTTTGAAGGAAAGCTGTATATTCAGACTGGTTTAAAGAAGAAAGTTGCTGATCAGATGAGAAAGCCTGGCGCAAAGATAGAGATCTGTGCCATGAAAGATGGCAGCTGGATGCGTATCGCCTCAGAAGTGGTATATGATGCGCGCAGTGAAGCACAGAAGTCCATGCTGGATGCCTATCCATCTTTAAAGAAGATGTATGCTGTAGATGATGGCAATACCGCAGTATTCTATTTAAAGAATGCAGAAGCTACGTTATACAGCTTTACATCAGATCCGGAAACATTCACATTCTGATAAAAGAACCTCATGGAAGTGTTATCCATGAGGTTCTTTTAAACCAAGACCCATCTTTTTAAAGATCTTTAAAACATAATCTGTAACGGTTCCGGTTAAAAGTACCGCAGGTATGGAGCCTAATCCTACCGTACCTCCCATCAGATACCCGGTAAGCAGCAGGAAACCATCGGATAAAGTACGTATCAGTCTGTAAGAAAGATGAAAATGATCAGCTATTGCAAAACAGATGGCGTCCAGTCCATCCATGCCATTGCGATACAGTACTAATAAGGCAATGGATATGGCTAAGGATATAATCGCAATGAATACATATACCCATCTCAGTAAATAAGAAGATGGATTACCAAGTAAGGGATACATCCAGAGATTCATAATATCTATGGCACTGCCTTCCATTAAGGCAAAGGCAATGGTTGTCCAGCCTATATTCTTTTTTGCGATAATGAGACCTATGATGATCACAGACGCATTGTATATATAGGATGCTGTACCAAGTGTGATTGGAAAGACATGATGCAGACCATCTTCAAATACAGTAATGGAATCAGATCCGATATCTGCATAGACACAGAGATTGACACATATGGCACAGAATACTGCTGAAGCGATAAGGGCTATGAGTACCTGTATAACAGTTTTCATGTTCTTCATAATCAAAGAAAGCCGGCTAAACCGGCTTTGCATTATTTCAGATCTTCACCATTAGACGCAATGACTTTCTGATACCAGTAATAAGAATCTTTCCTGATACGCTTGTTTGTACCTTTACCGAAGTTATCACGATCTACATAGATAAAGCCATATCTCTTGGCCATCTCGGAAGAAGAGCAGGAGACAATATCCAGTGGTGCCCAGCAGTAATATCCGCGTAAGTCTACACCATCCTTGATAGCTTCCTTCATCTGTTCGATGTGAGCACGATAATACTCCGGCCGGTAGTCATCATGAATATGACCGTCTTCAGATACCTTGTCAAAGAGACCGCAGCCATTTTCAGTAATATAGATTGGCTTATGATAACGGTCATTGAAGATGTTAAGCATCCATCTTAATCCGGATGGATCTACAGACCATCCCCATGGATTCATAGGCAGCTTCTTGTTACGGAAGTTATCATTGCCGTTTTCAAAGTGTTTCTTGTCACAAAGCTTGGAATAGTAATAACTGAAGGAGAAGAAATCACATGTATTCTTTAAGTCTTCTTCATCCTGTTCGGTTACCTGAATATCCCAGTTATGATCGTTAAAGAAACGCCATGCATAACCCGGAATCTTTCCCTGCATCAATACATCACCATAGAATAATTCCATCTGGTTATGACGTAATGTGGCCATTTCATCCTCCGGATCACAGGTTGCCGAATAATCAGGACCACCGCATAACATCATTCCGATCTGTACATCCGGATAATGTTCATGTGCATACTTTGCAATTCTGGCACTGGCAATCATCTCATTGACGACACCCTGATACTTGGCTTCCTGAAGATTGTCTACCTTGTCTTCTGCTATTCCCAGATGATTGAAGCTTTCCGAAGCTACCAGGTTGATCTGATTGACGACGATCCATTTCTTGACTCTGTCATGATATCTGTCCAGTAATGTCTTTCCATACTGTTCAAAGAAATCGATCAGTTCACGGGAATACCATCCGCTGTAATTGAGTGTCAGGTTCAATGGCATTTCATAGTGAGACATCGTAATCAATGGCTTCATGCCGTTTTTGATAACTTCATCAATCAGATTGTCATAGAACTTAAGTCCTGCTTCATTAGGCTGCTTATCATCGCCATTCGGGTAAATGCGTGACCAGTTGATGCTGGTACGATAAGCATTCAAACCAAGACCATCTTTACCTAAAAGCTTCAGATCATCCTTATAGGTATGATAGAAATCAATACCCCATCTTTTCGGGAAAATACGTCCGCTTTCAGGACCTGCTTTAATAGCTTCTTTTACATAGGTTGTTGTAATTTCACCATTTTCTCTTTTTTCTAAAGCAACATCATCATGATATTCATTGATATCCGCAATGCATGGTCCTTTACCATCAACATTCCATGCACCTTCCATCTGATTTGCGGCAAATGCACCGCCCCATTCAAAGTTCTCAGGGAATCCTTCTGGTATTTTCTTCATTTGTGATTTTCCTTCCATTCTTTGAAATCTGTAAACGATCCGTGCTGCTTTAACTTCTTTGTGCAGGCACGTATTGTTCTTGTATATGGATTTAATATGCCGGAGAAATAGAGAATGGATGTGATGATCACAAAGACAGCACCTAGTAACATCAATGGTTTGATTCTTCTTGCGACAGCAATTAAGAAGACTGCCATTGCCGAAATCACCATCATTTCTACAGATGAATTTCCTTTTTTAATTGTTTCTTTAGGCAGAGCACGCATATCTTCTCTTAAAAGATACCGGTACATGTCGTCCTGACTCAGCTTCTGATCTTTCATCCACGTATCATACTGTTTACGTAAAGAAGGATCTGCCTTCTTATAGGTTTCTGTCTTTTTGTAATCACCAGTTAATTTAGCCATTCTCTTTACCTCTTTGTTAACCCAGATCTTTTCCGTTAGAAGCGGTAACTTTCTGGTACCAGTAATAACTGTCTTTCTTTAATCTCTTTCCTGTACCATGACCATAGTTATCATAGTCCACATAGATAAAGCCATATCTCTTTTCCATTTCTGAAGAAGAACAGGAAACGATATCAATCGGGCCCCATGGATAATACCCGCGTAAATCCACACCATCCTTAACTGCTTCAATCATCTGTTCAATATGAGCTCTCAGATAATCGATGCGGTACTGATCATGGATAGAACCATCTGGTTCCACTTTATCATAAGCACCAAGACCATTCTCAGTAATATAGATAGGTTTCTGATATCTGTCCCAGTACACATTCAATGCGTAGCGTAATCCAATCGGATCGATTGCCCATCCCCAGGCACTCTTCTTTAAGGAAGGGTTATCAATCTGTCCAAGCCTGGTATGCAGGAAAGGCTGCTCTCCGGATAATCTTGTGTAGTAATACGATAACGATACAAAGTCTACTGTTCCTTCTTTCAATGCTTCCAGATCACCCGGATAGAAATTGATATGAATGTTATTGTCATCAAAGTAACGTAATGCATAGCCCGGATACTTTCCTCTGACCATGACATCCCCATACAGTAATTCCATCTGATTATGACGCAGATTCCAGAAGTTATCTTCACCACTGGTAGAGCATGGATATGTTAAGTTGGAACAGAACATCATACCTATCTGGTTATCAGGATCTATTTCATGTGCATACTTTGTCGCAATGGCACAGGCAACCATCTCATTATGGACACCCTGATACTTTGCCTCAAGGAGGTTATCTACTTTATCTGCGGCTATGCCGAGATGATTAAAACTTTCATGTACGATCAGATTAATCTGATTGACGATAATCCATTTATGTACTTTACCCTTATAACGGTTAAAAAGCACCTTGCAGTATCTGACAAAGAAATCTACCAGTTCACGGGAATACCAGCCATTGTATTTCAATGTCAGATTCAATGGCATCTCATAGTGAGAAATGGTAATCAATGGCTCCATACCATCTTTAATCATCTCATCAATGAGATTGTCATAGTACTTCAAGCCTTCTTCATTAGGTTCTTTTTCATCCCCGTTCGGGAAGATTCTGGCCCAGTTGATGGAAGTCCTTAATCCATTCATACCGGTACCAGCTAATAATTTCAGATCATCCTTATAAGTATGATAGAAATCTATGCCGCGTCTTTTCGGATAAAACTTATCATCTTCAGACATAGCTTTCTTAATGTAAGCTGTGTCTATTTCCATGTTGTATCTCTTTTCAGGAGGCAAGTCATACTGAGCACGGTTGATATCCGCAATGCACCAGCCTTTGCCTCCCTCTTTCCAGGCACCTTCCATCTGGTTGGCAGCTAAGGCGCCGCCCCAGATAAAGTCTTTCGGAAGTTCCTGGTAAGGGCTCATCTTATCTGCCATAGTTACTCCTTTGTAACAAATCTCTTTTCAAAAGCCTCAGCCATCTTTAACATTGACTTGGTTAAGTTGATTTCTACCTGAATGGTCATCAGCGTATCCTGGGCATGGGCAAATAATACATTGTAAGGCATAGCCTCATCACCACCACGGATATCACCCTGAATCATATCTGTCTGGGTAACATGTGCCTTGGTCTGTACTTTCTCGGCTTCCTTGATCTTTTCTTCTGCTTCCTTGTACTTGCCTTCATTGATCAGGTCTCTTGCTTCAGCAGCATAGTTTCTGGCATCACCGGCATTCATGATGATGCTCATGGCCTGATTGACAATATATTCTTTCTTTTCTTCATCATTCATCCCATGCATAGGGGATACATATTCATCGTTTTCCATATTGAATTCTCCTTTTTTATAAATAATGCCGCAGAGGCTTAATCCCTGCGGCAGTGACCTATACCTCGTTCATGTACATGAACAGTTTCATGATTATGCGGCTACTTTTTCAGCCTTTTCTTCCTGTTCTTTCTTTTCCTGTTTTACAAGCTGAGCTTCATAAGCCTTGAAGAACGGATACCAGATCAGACCTGATAACAGGAATGTCAGGATAGCGAAGATAACGCCGCGGATGCTTCCCTGTGTGGAAATAAATGTGGAAATCGGATATGGGCAGTACCATAATTCGAACTGAATGCGTGGAATTGGCGCAAATGGAATAACCTTAGTGAATAACCATGTGAATAATGGCAGAATCAGACCCTGTAACCACATTGGAACCATTAACAGAGGATTCCATGCAATAGCACCGAATACAACCGGCTCATTGATATTGAAGATACCAGGAACCAGGCATGCCTTGCCAAGCGCTTTTAATTCAGCAGACTTGGAGAAGCACATCAGGATAACTAAGGATAATGTAGCACCTACACCACCGATCCAGAGGTATGTTGTATAAATGAATGTTTCTGTAAAGATACTCAGATTCTGTACTGTTGCTGTTCCAGCAGCGACTAAGGACAGGTTCATGGCAATGTTCTGAAGCTTTACAGGTTCTGCCATAGGTGTTAACACCCATGTGGAAATACCCATAGAGTAGATGACACAGTAGAGGAACAGAATGATTGTCATGCCATACCATGTATTTGCGAAGGCGCCTAATGGTTCAAAGATCTTCTGGATTGTACCGGCGATATCCCAGCCAAGCATATCTGTTAAGATCCAGCCGATGCATACTGTGATAATGATAGGAAGTAAAGCATCAAACCACTGACGGACGAAATCCGGAATCGGGGAATCTTCCTTGAAGAATGAGAATTTTGCGAATGCACCGAAGATCAATCCGGCAATGATACCGGCAAACATAGCTACGAACATGCCGGCAGCGCCATACAGATCCTGACCCTGACCGACAACACCACCACTCTCGATGTTTGGCTCAATGAATTCCATGAACAGAATCAGACCTGAGATACCACTGATGATTCTCTGCTTGCGGAAATGCTTCTTCTCACTGTAGTTGAATGGAATTAAGAATGCGACCATCAGAGAAATCTTGGACATTGTCCATCCGAATGGTGTCCAGAAACTAGGCAGCCATGGAATGTAATCATTCAGAATGGCCAGGCAGCAGAATATAGAACCTGCCAGAATAAATGGCAGTATCTGCATCAGTGAGTCTTTAATGACAACGATCCATGTCAGATTGGTAACTTTCTGAAGCTTTGGCGAGAAAGAATTTTCCAGCCAGTCCATAAACTTATTCATTATGATTCTCCCTCTTAATTTTCACCGAATGCGGCAAGAATCTGATCCAGAGCCTTGTCACCATTGAGGTGAGCATAGGCATCCTTATCACAGACCATAACCTTGATGTCGTGACCAGCACAGATTTCTTCCATATCTTCTTTAATGGATGCAAGATGCGGTCCGATTACCAGAGCGTCAATTTCATCGACATAATCTTCGACCGTAGCTTCTGAGCGGGCATTGACTGTGATCTCAATTCCTCTCTTCTTAGCTGCCTTTCTGATGTTAGCAGCCATGAATCCGGATGAAGCACCAGATCCACATACGAGTAATACATTGTGTTTTTTCATAGTTTCTATCTCCTTACAGCTACTATTATGAATGTTTCTGAACTTTTACTGACCGGAGGAATTGCACGGTTATCGTGCAAAAAATAAAACAAGTTTCATAAAACCGCTTACATTGGGATAATTATCATCTTTCATCAATGATTTGCACGGTTACGGTGCAGATCATGATACTTTCTCTTTATTTTATTGGTGTTAAACTGTGTCATTATGAAGAATCAGTTGATTCAGTTAGTCAGAATTCTAATCAATGAAGATGAACCGGTGACATCCACAAAGCTGGCAGATATGCTGAATATCTCACCACGTTCGGTTAAGAACTATATTCAGGAAATCAATGGTATCTCTGATGCGGCAATCCAATCCAGTCATCATGGCTATACCATAGATAAGGATAAAGCCAGGAATATTCTGGAAAGCTCTCAATCTACCATTCCGCAGACTGCCAAAGAAAGAGAGACCTATGTCATTAACCGTTTACTTCAGAAACCGGCAGTAAATGTCAATGATCTCTGTGATGAGATGTTTATCAGTTACAGTACATTTAAGACCAGTCTTCCAAAGATCCGTGCCATTCTGGATAAGAATGACCTGGAACTGATCGTGCAGGGAGATGTATTGCTGGTAAAAGGATTAGAGAAGAATAAGAGAAAACTTTTATCCGGATTGTTGTACAGTGAATCCCGCAACAGCTTTGTCAATTATGAAAGTATGAATAAAGCTTTTCCGGGCATACATGTAGAATACATTAAGGATGTCATTCTGGATGAATTCAGAAAGCATCATTACTTTATTAATGATTATTCCTTAGAGAATCTTGTCCTGCATGTCGCAATATCGATTGACCGTATCCGCAATGGTTATGTAACTACCCAGCAGAATGTATATGAAAAAGCAATACGCTCACATGAACATGAACTGGCAGAAGATATTATTCATCGTCTGGAAAAGCATTATCAGATTGTATTCAATGCCAGTGAAACAACCGAGTTTACCTTATTAATATTATCCAGAGCTAGTAATCTGGATTATCAGACTGTCACAATGGATAATATCAGAGAATATATCGGTGATGATGTTTATAACCTGACGCAGGATATTATCAATGAATTCTGTAATTACTTCTATATTGATTTATCCCAGTCAGAGTTTTTCGTACGCTTTGCCTTACACATCAAGAATGTTTTAATCAGGGCAGACAGTGATTATTTCTCCAAGAATCCATTGACAAAGTCTATCAAACAGAATTGTCCTTTGATCTATGATGCGGCTGTGAATGCGGCCAGAATCATTCATGACCGGACAGGTATCTATCTGAATGACGATGAGATAGCCTATATTGCTTTCCATATCGGCGGTGCACTGGAAATACAGAATACGTTAAAATCCAAACTGAATGTTTCTCTGTTCTGTCCGAATTACTATAATCTCAGCTTACAGATGTCTGAAAAGATTACTTCCCGGTACGGGGATTCTATTGTCATTGATAATCTGATTCGAGATGAAGAAGAAATCAAACATACAAAGGGGGATCTGATTATTTCTACAATGCCTGTAGATACGGTTATGTCTGTGCCGGTGATTGTTGTCTCACCATTTCTGAATGATCAGGAGATGCATGCAATTGGTCAGAAGATTGATGATATCCGCAAGGAAAAGAAGAGAAATACTTTCCGGCAAGAGCTTACTTTACTTGTAAGACCTGAACTTTTTATAAAGAAGAAACAGATGAAGTCCAAGGATGAAGTCATTCATGTCATGGCAGAGACTTTAGTAAAAGAAGGGTATGCGACAAAGAACTTTGAAGAAGAAGTAAAAGACAGAGATGCCATGAGCTCTGTAGCTTTTGGAAACTTTGCGGTACCACATGCCATGCGCATGCATGAGAAAAAGACCGGTATGGCAGTTATGATACTGGACAAGCCGGTACAGTGGAATGATCAGAAGGTGCAGTTAGTCATGATGCTGTGCTTTAACAGAAATGAAAGATATATCTTTAACCAGGTGTTTGAACCGATTACAATGATTCTGACAGAACCTGGTGCAATCAAGAATGTTTTACAGGCAAAGAACTATCAGGAGTTTATTGATAGTCTGGTAAATATGCTTTAGGAGTAAATATGAAGAAGTTAAGAGGATGGGCTGAAGCATTAATCCTGCTTCAGTTATTAGCAATAGCAGGGTCATACCGTAATGGCACACTGGCATCACACATGGGGAATGTACCTTATATGGCTGCCTTCTTCTCATTTGGCATTATCGGTATGATTCTTCTGATTATTTCCTTTATAAAAAGATGAAGATCAGGCATTGTGCTGTTTACGGCGCAATGCTTTTTTCTTCATGAATCTCTGATACAGATACAGGTAATAGGCAATGCATAAAGCTGTTATAAAGAATAACAGATGGGTTAACCAGGCCAGACGAATGGAAAGATCCGGTATGCATAAGGTAATCACTTTAATAATCAGATATACCAGCAGAAGCAGGCTGGATATGTGTCTCATTTTCTTAACCGTCATAAACAACCACTAATATACCATTCTTTCAGATTCTCAGTGTATAATAACGCTTAGCGAGGTTGCAATATGATTGACTATGAAAAGATAGAATCAAAGGCTGCTAAGGAGATGAGACCATCCGGTATCCGTAAGTTTTTCTCTTTGGCCGCAGAGATGCCGGACTGCATTTCTTTAGGTGTAGGAGAACCGGACTTTCAGACACCATGGACAATCAGAGAAGCAGCGATTCATTCACTGGAACTCGGACATACGAAATATACTTCCAATGCCGGTTTGAAACAGTTAAGAGAAGCGATCTGTGATTTTCTTGCAAGACATTATGACCTGCACTACAATGCCGATCAGATGATTATAACCGTAGGTGGTTCAGAGGCCATTGATCTGGCAATCAGGGCACTTGTGGAACCAGGTGATGAAGTCATCATACCGGAACCGTGCTATGTATCCTATGAACCGATCACAACCCTAACCGGTGGTATTCCTGTTTCGGTTAAGACAACCGAAGAAAATGAATTCAGAGTGACACCAGAACAGATCCGTGATGCGATTACAGATAAGACAAAGCTGCTGGTTCTTTCTTATCCGAACAATCCAACCGGTGCAGTATTAAGACATGAAGATCTGGTTGGTATTGCAAAGGTATTGGAAGGAACAGATATCATGGTTCTTTCTGATGAAATATATTCGGAATTAGTATATGGAGATGAAAAGTATGAATCCATTGCCCATATAGATGGCATGAAGGAAAGAACCATTCTGGTCAATGGCTTCTCCAAGGCTTTCTCTATGACAGGCTGGAGATTAGGCTATGCTGTGGGACCTAAACCAATTCTTGATACAATGATCAAGATTCACCAGTCCTGCATCATGACCGCACCAACCACATCACAATATGCCGGTATTACAGCTGTAACAGAATGTGATGAAGATATCGCAAAGATGCGTGAAGAATATGATTTCAGAAGACAATACTGTCTCAGGAAACTCAATGGCATGGGTCTGCATACATTTACACCAAGAGGTGCCTTCTATGTGTTCCCGAATATTACATGCAGTGGGCTAAGCTCAGATGATTTCTGCATGAAGCTGTTGCATGATAAGAAAGTGGCGATTGTACCGGGTACGGCATTTGGTGAATCTGGCGAAGGCTTTGCCCGTATCTCTTATGCATACTCATTAGATCATCTTCAGGAGGCAATGCGCCGTATTGAGGACTTCTTAAAGGAGAATGGCTGGTACAGACCTTAAGCATGCATAAACTGTTTGGACAATATAAGGGATTAAGAAGAGAAGTATATATCCTGTTTTTCGGAAGGATTGTCACAAATCTCGGTTCCATGGTATGGCCGATGCTGACAATGATTCTGAATCAGAAAATGGGTATGCCGGCAGGGGATATATCGTGGTTATTGATCTTTGCGGGGATGATTCTGTTACCGGCAGGTATGATTGGCGGCAAGCTTGCGGATCATTACAGTAAACGCAATATCATTGTGATATGTGATGCGGTATCCATCATCGGCTTTATTACCTGTGCGTGTATACCATTAAGCTATATATCCATTGCCTTGATGATATTCTCTTCTACATTCCAGACCATGGAGAATCCTGCTTATAATGCATTACTTGCAGATCTGACCAAATCAGAAGACAGAGAAAGAGCATATTCCCTCTCATATCTTGGCAGTAATCTGGGCTTAATGCTGGCACCTGTTATAGGAGGCTTCTTATTTAAGAATTATCTCTGGCTGGCATTTCTGCTAAATGGATTGTCTATAGCCTGCAGTACGGTACTGATATTCTTTGGCATTGATGCTCGCGTAGAAAGTGTTAAGGATGACAGTGTTTATGAGCAGGCAGATCAGAATATATCTGTTATTGATATATTCAGAAAGCATAAGGTATTGATTCTGTATGCGGCCGCAGTGGGCTTATATTCATTAATATACAGTCAATACGGTTATCTGATGCCTTTGGACTTAGGCAGAGTGCATGGTGAAAATGGTGCTGCCATATATGGCACTGTATCGTCATTGAATTGTGTCATTGTTGTATTGTTTACACCTTTGTTGACAAAGGCATCTTCAAAACTGAGTGATATTGCAAGAATTATTCTTGCGGAAACTCTGATTACAGCAGGATATGCTGTATTCCTGTTATTATTAGGACATATACCGGCATATTATTTAGCCATAGCCTTGTTTACATGGGGTGAGATACTTGAGACAATATCAGTTGGTCCCTATGAAACAAAGCGGGTTCCCAGTACTCACAGAGGCAGAGTCAATGCAGTAATCAGCCTGATTCAGAGTATTATGATGGGAATTGGTGAAATCATAACCGGTCAGTTATATGATGCGTATGGTTCTGTTTATGCATGGATATTTATATTTATCACGATTATGATCCTGTTTATTGTATTGTTTATCTGGAAGACAAAAGATTATAAGTCATATCCGGATTTATATGAGGAGGTAAAGGAAAATGGATGAGATGAGATTATTACAGTTATTAACCGATAATCCAAGAACAAGCGTTACGGATCTTGCGGATATTCTTGGAGAAAACGAAAAAGATGTATCTGATGAAGTAAAGAAATTAGAAGATAACAAGGTTATCTGCGGCTATCATACGGTTATTAACTGGGATAAGACAAATGTAGAACATGTTGATGCGATCATCGGAGTCAAGGCTTCTACGGAAAGAGGAAAAGGATATGACAACATTGCGGAAAGGATTGCCAGATTTCCTGAGGTAAGTGGTCTGTATCTTGTTTCAGGAGGTACGGAATTCCTGGTGAATATCAATGCGAAGACGATGCGGGAAGTTGCCGACTTTGTCGGTGAAAAACTGGCTCCGATTGAAGGTGTTGCCGGTACCGTAACAATGTTTGTACTAAAGAAATACAAGGTAAATGGCATTGCCATGGATCTGGAAAAAGAAGTAGAAGATGATCGTCAGATTGTCTCTGCATAACGCGTAAAAAAGGATTGCGTTTTTAAGCAATAACTGCTACTATTATTCGGCGAGTGGAATACCCACTCCTTGCCGCTTTTATGCGGCCATTAGTCCAGAAGGAGGTGTACAAAATGAAAAAGTATGAAGTTATGTACATCATCAATGCGTCTGTCGAAGATGATAAGAGAAAGGCTCTGATTGATTCAGTTGCCAAGATCCTTACTGACAATGGTGGTAAGGTCACCAAGACAGATGAATGGGGTATGAGAGATTTTGCATACCGCATTGATGACATGACAAAGGGCTATTACGTAGTCGTTAACTTTGAAGCTGACAATGCATGTGTCAAGGAGTTTGACCGTCTGATGCGTATCAATGCAAACATTGTCCGTTTCATGGTCACACGTGATGAAGCTCCAGCCAAAGAGGCTAAGTAATGATTAACAGAGTAGTACTTGTCGGAAGACTGACAAAAGATGTGGAAGTGCGTAAAACACAGTCCGGTCTGTCAGTAGCTTCCTTTACAGTTGCCTGTGACCGCAACAGACGTTCACAGGATAACTCTCAGCAGACAGCTGATTTCATCAATTGTGTTGCCTGGAGACAGAGTGCTGATTTCTTAGGTCAGTATGCTCATAAGGGTGCACTCATTGGTGTAGATGGAAGAATTCAGACAAGATCGTATGACCGTAATGATGGTACAAAGGTTTATGTAACCGAAGTGGTATGTGATTCTGTACAGCTTCTTGAAAGCAAGAGTCAGTCACAGGCACGTGCCCAGAGTTCTGGTTATGATAATGGCTTCTCACAGTCATCCTATAATAATCAGAATAACGGTGGTTATGGCAGCTACAATGAGCCGTCATACAGCCAGCCTCAGAACCAGTCCAATGGTCAGAACGATGATTACAATAATGGCGCTCCACTGGATATATCCAGTGATGATCTGCCATTCTAAAAGAAAGGAGACCTGTTAAAATGGCATTCAGAAAACAGAGAATGGGCCGCAGAAAGGTCTGCTACTTCACAAAGAACAATATCAAGTATATTGACTATAAAG
>CAZHUX010000026.1:0-25720 GCA_964535445.1 uncultured Galactobacillus sp.
ATCGAGCTCGTTGCCAGGTAACTCGAGGAGCTGCTTACAGCTCCTCCCTTTTTTTTGTTTTATTATTCCTCCCTTTGGTTATATAATAGGCGGCGTGAGGCTTTTATGGATGATTTAGTAATACAGACAAATAGTGTTGAAGAGACACATCTTCTTGGAGAAAAGCTTGGCAGAAATGCCAAAGAAAACATGGTATTCCTGCTTGATGGCGATTTAGGAGCTGGCAAGACTACCCTGACGCAGGGCATTGCCAAAGGACTTGGTGTCAAGCGTAATGTGACATCACCTACATTTACGATTCAGAAGATTTATCATGGCACAAAGATGAACCTTTATCATATAGATGCTTACCGCATGGAAGGCATTGAACAGGATCTTGGTTTTGATGAATATTTATATGATGATGGATTGACTGTGATCGAATGGTCACAATTTATGCCTTATCTGATTCCGGATACCTATCTGAAAATCTCTATTCATCTTTTAGAAGAGAATAAGAGAGAATTCAGATTTGAGGCTGTTGGTGTGGAATACAAGAAACTTCTGGAGGATATATCTGAATGATTACATTATGCATGGATACAAGCCATACATGGCTTGTCTTGGCTTTAATAAAAGATAATAAGCTTATTGGCAAAGTACAGAAGAAATGCTGGAAGAAACAGTCTGAGGAAATATTCCCGGAACTGATTAATCTTCTTGATCAGAATCATCTTCAGTCTGATGATATTGATCAGATTGTCATCACAAAGGGACCAGGATCTTATACAGGTGTCAGAATTGCGATGACCATTGCCAAGGTATTCTGTGCGATGCGTGATCTGCCTCTCTATACTTTAGGTACATTACAGCTCTATGCCGGATTGAAAAAGTGTCGTGTTGTGACGGACGCCAGAGGGCATCGTGTTTATACATGTGCATATGAGAATGGCAGGCCATTGGAGGAAGTAAGAGTTGTTTCCATAGATGAACTGCCGGATGACCAGCTTGAAGTTATCGGTGATGGCAGCCTGATTGGCAAGGAAGACAATTGGCCGGATATTCCGGAGAACTTTCTCTTGTTAAAAGATCTGTGGGATAAAGCAGATAATGTCCATCTGGTAGTGCCGGAGTATCTCAAGTCATCTGCGTCCTATCTTCCAAAGAAGAAGGCATGATCAGAAATTTCAGAACAGAAGATATCGAAGATATCTGCAGAATCGAAAAAGAACTTTTTCCAGAGGATCCATGGGATTCAGATACATTTATCAATGAATTCTCATCCAACCCGTTTGCAAATCTGTTTGTATATGAAGTAAACAATGAGATAGCCGGTTATGTGGATTTATGGATCAGTTATGAAAATGCGGAAATTGCGGATATAGCGGTAACATCTTCTTATCAGCATCAGCATATAGGTTCAGCATTAATGGATTACTGCATACAGAAATGTATGGAAAGTGGTTGTATAAACATATCCCTTGAAGTCAGAATATCCAATAAGAATGCTATTGCACTATATGAGAAAGAAGGATTTATCAAAGCTGCCAGGCGCAGACACTATTACAGTGATGGGGAAGACGCGTGGCTTATGGTAAAAGAATTAGGAGGTTTAGGTTATGACAATGCTGCTGGCAATTGAATCAAGCTGTGATGAAACAGCATGTGCAGTTGTAAAAGACGGCTGTGAAATATTATCAAATATCGTATCAAGCCAGATTAATGTGCATACATTATATGGAGGCGTAGTACCGGAAGTAGCCTCGCGTATCCATGTAGAGAATATCTCTACGGTTATAACGGAAGCAGTAAAACAGTCTGGTGTAACAATGGACCAGATTGATGGTATTGCCTTTACCCAGGGGCCTGGCTTAATCGGTTCCCTGCATGTAGGTGTACAGGCAGCTAAAACTCTGGCATTTGAATTTCATAAGCCTCTGATTCCAGTCAACCATATGACCGGTCATATATATGCAAACCGTTTTGCATTAGATCATGATCTGAAATTTCCGTTACTTGCCTTGGTTATATCCGGTGGTCATTCCCAGCTGGTATGGATGCCGGATGACTGGACATTCCGGGTAATAGGGACAACCCGTGATGATGCCATTGGCGAAGCATATGACAAGGTATCACGTGTATTGGGAACAGGATATCCGGGTGGACCTGTTATTGATAAGATGGCCAAGGAAGGAAAGCCGCATTACAAGCTTCCTACACCACATGTAGATGGTAAATATGACTTTTCATTCTCTGGTTTAAAGACAGCTGTATCCCAGATGATTGCTCGTGAAGAAAAGGCAGGCAGACCAATCATCAAGGAAGATGTCGCTTATGCATTCCAGGAAACCGCATTACAGTCTATGATTGGTAAAACCCTGCAGGCAGTAGAAGATCTTCATCCGGCCATGGTTGTTACTGCCGGTGGTGTAGCAGCTAACTCCAGATTAAGAGTTATGCTAGCAGAAGGTATGAAGAAATATCCTGAAGTAGAGTTATCACAGCCTCCGATTAAATACTGCACTGATAATGCCAGTATGATTGGTGCCGCAGGATATATTGCCTACAAACATCATAAATTCGGTGATTTCAGTGTTTCTGCAGATCCGGGATTAATGATGCCGGGGGAAGAATAATAAATTTATTTTAAGATTTTTTTCACAAAGTTCTTTTCCAATGTTACTATTGTTACGGTGATCAAAAATGACAACTACGGAAAGAAAAGTACCAAAAGCTACATTGCAGAGATATCCGGTATACCTGAAGGCACTTCGCAAGCTGAAAGCAGAGGGTGTAACCAGAATTATGTCAAGACAGTTAGCTGACTATGTATCTATTGAATCCACTACCATCAGACGTGATTTCAGTTTTCTTGGTAATTTAGGAAAACAGGGTTATGGATACAATGTTGATGATCTGATCCGGATCTTTTCAGATGAACTTGGTGTGAACTTTGATGAGAAAATCATTCTGATTGGAGCAGGTAATTTAGGCAAAGCATTATTGAACTACAATAACTGGAATCATGTTGTCGGGGAAATTGTATGTGCCTTTGATCTGGCACCTGAAAAAGTACATGGTGCTTCTGTTCCGGTCTATAACCTGAAAGATATATCGACAAAGATGCCGAAGGGATGCCGAATTGCAATTCTCTGTATATCACAGGATGTACAGGAAACAGTAGATCTGCTTGTGGAAAACGGCATCAAGGGATTCGTAAGCTTTGCGGTTGATCATTTCTCTGTCCCGTCAGGGGTATATGTTAAGCAGGTAGATGTGGTTTCGTCTATTCAGGAACTTGTTTTTGAAACGAATGCCATGAAGAAATAGAAGGAGTTTAATATGCCGACAGAAATCAGTATCCGTGAATTATATGGATTAGTTGCACAAGGAACCGAATTAGAAAAGGATCAGCTGGAATATGTACAGCTGCAGGGATGGGTACGTTCCAACCGTTTTGGTAAAAATGTATCATTCATCGCATTGAATGATGGTACGTATTTTAAGAATGCACAGATCGTATATTCTGCAGATTCTCTTTCCAATTATGAAGAAGTAGGAAAGTATCTTACCGGCACTGCCTTAACTGTAATCGGAAGATTTGTAGTTACACCAGGAGCTAGACAGCCATTTGAAATTCAGGCTACAGAAATAGTTCTGGAAGGAGCATGTGATTCTTCCTATCCGCTTCAGAAGAAGAGACATTCTTTTGAATATCTGCGTGAGATAGGACATCTGAGACCAAGAACAAATACTTTCTCTGCGGTATTCCGTGTCCGCAGCGCCCTGGCAATGGCAATTCATACATTCTTCCAGGAACAGGGATTTGTGTATGTAAATACACCATTAATTACATCCAATGATGCCGAGGGTGCAGGAGAAACATTTACTGTTACAACCCGTACCGATGGTGATTATGAAAAAGATTTCTTTGGCAAGCATGCGACATTAACAGTATCCGGTCAGTTACAGGCAGAAGCCTTTGCCCTGGCTTTCCGTGATGTCTATACATTCGGGCCTACTTTCCGTGCCGAGAATTCCAATACCACAAACCATCTGGCTGAATTCTGGATGATTGAACCGGAAATGGCATTTGCGGACCTGGAATATGATATGGATGTCATTGAGGACCTGATTAAGTACTGCATCAATTATGCATATGAAGAATGCCCTGAAGAAATGGAATTCTTCAATGAAAGAATTGATAAAGGTCTTAAGGAAAGACTGGATAAGGTAAGAAATTCCGAATTCAGACGCATGACTTATACAGAAGCTATTGATATCCTGAAGAAAGCAGTCGCAGATGGTCATAAGTTTGAAAATAATAAGATTGAATGGGGCATGGACCTCATGACTGAACATGAACGCTATATTACCGAGCAGGTAGTAGATGGTCCGGTCTTCCTGACGGATTATCCAAAGGATATCAAGGCATTCTATATGCGTCAGAATGATGATGGTAAGACTGTAGCAGCAGTTGACTGCCTGGTACCTGGCGTAGGGGAATTAGTAGGTGGCAGCCAGAGAGAAGAAAGACTTGATGTTCTTGAAAAGAGAATGGATGAGTTAGGAATGAATAAAGATCATTACCAGTGGTATCTTGATTTAAGAAGATATGGCGGTTGTCAGCATGCAGGATTCGGTGTCGGCTTTGAAAGATTAGTCATGTATATCACCGGTATGGAAAATATTCGTGATGTTATTCCTTTTGCAAGAACACCACGCAATCTTGAATTCTGATAATTTGATAAAAGAAGTGAATGTACTGTAAGATATACAGGCATTCGCTTTTTATAATGTACAGGTGGTGAAGTATGCTTTATTCCGTAACGAAAGCATCAAAGTCTTTTGGTGCAGATACTATATTTGAAGATGTTTCCTTTGAAATCAAAGGAAATGAGAAAATAGCTATTGTCGGCCGTAATGGCTGCGGTAAGACAACTTTTTTAAAATGCATGGCCGGTGAAGAATCTTTTGACTCGGCTTCGGTCAGTAAACAGAACGGTATCACAATCGGATATCTGGCCCAGAAAGTACTGGAACATGATGACTGGACGGTTGAGGAAGAATTAAAGACTGTTTATAAGAAGGTATTTGAACTTCAGGACAAGATGCATGAACTGGAAGAAGAAATGAGCCATGATGCATCAGAAAAGGTTTTAAATCAATATGCCAAGGTACAGGAACAGTTTGAAGCCATGAATGGCTACAATTGGGAATCAGAAATGCATACAGTCTTTACAAAGTTCGGTTTCCCGGTTTCAGATTTACAGAAGAAAGTAGGAGAGTTCAGTGGCGGACAGAAAACAAGAATTGCCTTTGTAAAACTGCTTCTTTCCAAACCGGATATTCTTCTTTTAGATGAGCCTACCAACCATCTGGATATTGAAATGATCGGCTGGTTAGAAGGCTATGTAAAGAATTATCCCAAGGCTGTTGTTATTGTTTCCCATGACCGTATGTTCCTGGATCATACAGTTGACTATGTATATAACATGGAATATGGGAAGATGAAGCGGTATAAAGGCAACTATTCTTCTTATGTGATTCAGAGAAAAAGTGATCTGGAACATCAGCAGGCAGCTTATGTCAGACAGCAGAAAGATATTGCCAGACTGGAATCACTGATTGAGAAGTTCAGATATAAAGCAAATAAAGCATCCTTTGCCCAGTCAAAGATCAAGTATCTGGAAAGAATGGAGAAGATTGATCCGGCTAAATCTGATGATAAAACTTTCCATGCCAGGTTTACGCCGGCCGTAAAAGGTGGCGAAAATGTATTGGAAACAGATCATCTGGCAATTGGGTATGACCATGTACTGACAACGGTTACCATGAAAATGAGAAGGGGAGACAGGATTGCCATCATAGGTCCTAATGGAACCGGAAAATCTACTTTCGTCAAAACATTAATGGGAATCATTCCTTCTTTAGGCGGATCTTTCTTGTTTGGACACCAGATAGAAAAAGGATATTTTGATCAGCAGCTGGCCCAGTTTTCAAGCGGTAAAACCGTATTGGAAGAAATATGGGATGAAAATCCACAGTTAGACAGAACAACAATCAGAAGTGTATTAGGTCAGTTTCTGTTCAGTGCTGATGATGTATTCAAAAGCGTTGATGTATTAAGTGGTGGTGAGAAAGTCAGATTATCATTAGCCAAGTTACTGTTGAAGCATTCCAATATGCTGATACTGGATGAACCTACCAATCATCTGGATATTCCTGGTAAAGAAGCATTGGAAGAGTCCTTAAAAGGATTTACCGGAACTATATTGTTTGTTTCTCATGACCGTTATTTCATTGAACAGCTGGCGACAGGATTGCTTAGATTTGAAAATGGAAAAGCAGAATATATCGATAAAACATGGGATGAGTATACGGAATCTCAGACACAGCTTAATGAACCGACTCCGGGAACAAAAGAAGTAAAAGAGAACAAAACATCTGAACAAACAAGACATCAGATGTCGCCTGATGCCAGACGCCGTGAGATCAAAAAGCTGGAAAAGGCCATGGATGATAAGCAGCAGGAATTAGAAGATATGCGTTCTCTCCGATATGAACCGGAATACTATCAGGATTATCAGAAAATGAATGATCTAAATGAAGATATCGATGATATTCATAATGAAATGGCACATCTGGAAGAGAGATGGACAGAGCTTTCCGAAGAAGAGGAAGCTTATCAGAAATCATTGAAGAGCAAATAAAATCAGGCATTAAAAGCCTGATTTTATTTATAAGCGGAGAAGGAGGGGTTCGAACCCTCGCACGCTTTCACGTCTGCTGGTTTTCGAAACCAGTCCCTTCAGCCTCTTGGGTACTTCTCCATAAAGCGAGACTCATTATAGCATAGTTATGTGTAAATACATAAAATGAAAAGGTTTCACCATAGTTGAAAGATATTACACTTCTTGTGCCTGAAATGGATTGATATTTCCTAAAACTGTTTTTAGTGAATTGAAAATAAATGTGAAACCCTGTAACCTTATAACAGGTTGAGTGCTTCTCAACACATAATTAATTTTGGAGGGAAAGTTTGTTATGAAGAAGGTTTTATGCGCTTCTCTGGCAGTTCTCCTTGCGGCTGGATGCTCTTCATCCGGTGGAGCAGCGTCAGGGAAATCAGACTCTATGGACCTGAATTATGTATTTACATCAGATCCACAGACACTGGATTACATGCGTTCACAGAATGCGGCCGACCATGAGGTTAATGAAAACCTTGTTGATGGTCTGACAGAAGTAAACAATGTAAACCAATATGTTGGTGCTCTTGCGGATACATGGGAGCACAATGAAGACTCTACAGAATGGACATTCACATTAAAGGATGGTCTGCAGTGGGTTACAAATACAGGTGAAACATATGGTGATGTAACAGCTCAGGATTTTGAAACAGGTCTCCAGCATGCTATGGACTTCGATTCACCTACAGGCTACATTCCTAGAATGTTCGTTAAGGGACTTGATGATTACTACAATGGTAAAGCTGACTGGGATTCTGTTGGCGTAGAAGCTGTTGATGATAAGACAATCAAGTATACATTATCTGAGCCAACACCTTACTTTGCGTCTGTTGTTTCCTATGTTCCTTTCTATCCTATTAACAAGGACTTCTTAGAGGAACAGGGTGAAGGCTGCAAGCTCGGATCACCGGATGTTAACTCCTGTGACTTTGGTAAGGTTTCTGATCCATCTTCCATTCTTTACAATGGTGGATTCATCCTCGACAGTTTCACATCCAAGTCTTCCATCAAGATGCATAAGAATCCTGCATACTATGATGCAGATCAGGTTTATGTAGATAATGTAAACCTCGTATACGATGATGGCGAAGATCCAAATGTAACAATCAATGGCTTTGAAAAGGACAACTTCTATCAGGCTCTTCTTTATACAACATCTGATGACTTTGACAAGTACCTTGAAAAGTATAAGGATACAGCATTCCATGGTCAGCAGGATCAGTACACATTCGGTGTTAACTTCAACCTGAACAGAATCACTTATACTACAACAGATAAGAATGCTGATCAGCAGGCTGATACAAGAGAAGCATTATTGAATTCTGATTTCAGAAATGCACTGAAGTATGGCTTTGACCGTGTTGCTTATTTACAGACAACTGTTGATAAGAGTATTGCGGCTAACGGCATCAGAAATATCGAATGCCCATGGAACTTCGTTTACACATCTGATGGTAAGTCCTATGGTGAACTTGTTCAGGAAGCATCCGCAGATTCATCTGTTGACCTTTCTGAAGGACAGGATGCTTATTACAACAAGGATAAGGCTGTTGAATATCTGAACAAGGCTAAGTCCGAGCTGAAGGATGTCTCCTGGCCGATTAAGTTAGATCTGATGGCACAGGACAAGGATAAGGCTTCCATGAACCAGGCTTCTTCTCTGGAAACATCTATTGAAAGCTCTCTTGGCTCTGACAATGTAGATATCGTTGTACATAACGTTGACGATGATACATACCAGAAGTCCGCATACAAGTCCACAGGACCTGTTGATGCAGACTGGGATATTTCCACATCTACCGGATGGGGCATGGACTATGACGATCCTAAGACATATCTGAACATCTTCAGCCCGATAAATGGTGACATTCTCCGTCAGAACATGGGTCTTGAGTATTATCAGAGCACAGATTCCACACCTCAGAATGATGCTGCTATCGAAGCATCTGGTCTGTTAGACTATCAGAAACTTCTTGATGACGCTTATGCAATCAATGATGATATGGATGCTCGTTATAAGGCTGAAGCAAAGGCAGAAGCATATCTGCTTGACAATGCATTGTACATTCCTGTCAACACTCGTTTGAGATCTGTTAACTGGACAGTATCCAGAGAAACACCATTCCAGAGAGGTTACTGGAGTGTCAAGTATAAGTGGATGAAGATCAATAAGGATCCGATTACTGCAAAGGATTATGACAAGGCACTGAAGCAGTGGCAGAAGGATATGTCTGAAGCTGCTGAAAAGGCTGCTGCATAATTAAGGCTTCATCTTCAAAATTGAAGGATTGATAATTAGGAGGCCGAAAGGTCTCCTAATTATTTGTATTTTTGAATCGTATATTGTAAAATAGCTTGCACTAATGCCGGAAGGGGGAAACCATTTTGAAACGATATGTATGGGGTCGTATCATACGTGCGATTTTGTCAGTGTTCATTGTAACTATTATCGCAATGATCATGATCTACACGTTGATTCCACGCGATAAGATTTTTGATAAAGATGCTACTTATCAGAAACTTGGTGGAAATCAGGATGATAGAACACAGTACAAATATAAGGCATATGACAGACTTGGATATGTCACCTTTGATGAACAGAGAGACATGTGCAAGGCATATGCAAAAGATAACTATGATGCCTGCATGGTAGAGAATTCTTCCTATATCAAGGATATAGTTAAAGAACATTATGCAAATGCAGGATATACGGTTGAACAATACAAAAGCGGTCTTTATTATGCTTACAAAGATACACCTATGATTAAACTGATTGGCAATTTCTTTGCCAATCTGGTAGAAGTAGATCATCCTTGGAAGGTGACAGACAAGGGAAATCCGGATCTGGAAAGAAAAGTTTACTGGGGTACGGATTACAATGGATTACCTGCCTTAATGGGATCAGGTACAAAGCATAAGTATCTTCTGTATCTGGATGGATCATTCCCGTTTGTTCATCAGAACATTATTACTTTTAATCTTGGTACATCTTACCCATCGTATGCTTATGTACCGGTGCTTGAAGTCATCAGTTCTGATCAGGGAAATGAGGTACAGAAACAGCAGACCTTTGAAACAGGCAATACTTCTTTATCTGCTATAAAGAGACATACCTGCACATATAAGAAGACATCTACGTTAGGCAGACTGGATAAGAATAAATTCAATGACAACTACGCTGACTGCCTGTCACAGAAGGAAGATCCTTCCATGATCCGTACATCTATGACATTTGGTATCGTTGCATTGATTCTTGCTTATCTGATTTCAATTCCGGCCGGTATGAGCATGGCCAGCCACAAAGGTAAGTTACAGGATCATCTTGGAACGATCTGGATTAACTTCATGATTGCCGTACCTTCTCTGGCATTCATATTTTTTGGCAGACAGATTCTGACATTCATCGGATTACCACAGTCATTCCCGACACTCGGTGCACATGATATACGAAGCTATATTCCGGGTGTTGTCATTCTGGCATTAATGAATACAGGTTCCTTAATGCTATGGACCAGAAGATATATGCTTGATCAGGCAAGTGCAGATTATGTTAAGTTTGCCCGTTCCAAGGGACTTTCCCAGAAGGAAATCTTCCGGAACCATATCATGCGTAATGCCATCATTCCAATGGTACATGATCTGCCATCTAACATTATTCTGACAATTACCGGCGCAGTGTTAACAGAAACCGTATTTGCAATTCCTGGTACCGGTAAGCTGCTTCCGGATGCTATCAATGATCATAACAACGCTATGATTGTCGCTCTGACATTCCTCTATACGGCTTTATCTATCACCGCAGTACTGCTTGGTGATCTGTTAATGGCCGCAATTGATCCGCGTATTAAGCTTGAAGATGAAGGAGGAACCCACTGATGTCAGAAATGGAAAACAAATTCACCTTTGTTAATCAGGATGAAAGAGAGTCTGAACATATTGCGGCACCGCATTATTCTTACTGGCAGTCTGTATGGCATGCCTTCGTCAGTAACAAATCAACAGTTGTCGTACTGATTGTTGCTATAGCAGTTGTACTGCTTGCAATCATTGACCCGATTATTTCCGGATATAACGGAATTTCTCATCCGAATGTCAATAATGATGCGATGCATTACATTCATCCATGCTTAAAGTATTTATTTGGTACGAATGATGTTGGTGACAACATGTGGAATGTTGTCTGGATCGGTGCCCGCAACTCACTTGCGATCGCTGGTATTACAACATTAATCACAACAACACTCGGTGTTATCGTCGGTGCTGTATGGGGTTATTCCAAATCCATGGATAAGTGGATGATTGAAATCTACAACGTCATTGCCAATGTCCCGTTCACTTTGGTTGTCTTCGTATTAATGTATGTATTGGGCAGAGGTTTCTGGCAGCTGATCTTTGCAATGTCCGTTACCAACTGGCTTGTCACAGCATACTTCATCAGAACACAGGTTATGATCATTCGTGATCGTGAATATAACCTCGCATCCAGATGTCTTGGTACATCGACATGGACGATTGTCAGAAACAATATCCTTCCATATCTTGTATCTATCATTGTGACATCTGTTTCAAGAGATCTTCCATCTTATATATCACTGGAAGTATTCCTTGCCTGGCTTGGCATTGGTGTAGGTGAATCTACTCCATCCCTTGGTAAGACAATTTCCGCTAACAGAACATATATGACCAGTACGCCATATCTGTTCTGGATTCCGGTAGCCATATCCGCAATTATTACAGTCTCTCTGTATGTTGCAGGTCAGTCATTAGCTGATGCGGCAGATCCGCGTACACATCTATAAGGAGGCAGGTATGGAAAAGAAAAACATTATTCTGTCTGCCTCTGATGTACAGGTTGAGTTTACTGTTCATGGCAGACAATTAAAGGCAATCAGAAATATCTCCATCGATTTATATGATGGCGAAACACTTGCGATTGTTGGTGAATCAGGATCTGGTAAATCTGTATTTACAAAGACATTTACTGGTATGCTGGACTCTAATGGTGCAGTGACAAATGGAAAAGCAATCTTTGAAGGGAAAGATCTCTATCAGAATAAAACCGATGCGGATTGGGAGAAGATCCGCGGCAGGAAAATTGCGACGATCTTCCAGGATCCTATGACTTCCCTGAATCCGATCATGACTATCGGCAAGCAGATTACAGAAGTCATTATGAAGCATCAGGGAAAGAACTTCGATGATGCCAAGGCAGAAGCCATCAAACTGATGGAGGAAGTTGGTATTTATAACGCTGCTGAGCGTTTCGATGAATATCCATTCATGTATTCCGGTGGTATGCGTCAGCGTATTGTTATCGCAATTGCATTAGCCTGCCATCCGGAAGTTCTGATCTGCGATGAACCTACAACCGCCCTGGATGTTACGGTACAGGCACAGATTATCCGTCTGATCAAAAAGCTTCAGAAAGATTATGGCTATTCCATTATCTTCATTACCCATGATCTTGGTGTTGTCGCAAATGTGGCTGACAGAGTTGCCATCATGTATGCTGGTCAGATTATTGAATACGGCAAGGTTGATGAGATCTTCTATGATCCTAAGCATCCATACACATGGGGACTTCTTTCTTCATTACCACAGTTAGGCATCAAGGGAGAACCGCTGTATGCCATTCATGGTACACCGCCAAGTCTCTATGATGAGATCAAAGGTGATGCATTTGCGCCTAGAAGTGACTATGCCATGAAGATTGACTTTGAAGAAGAACCGCCTATGTTTGCAGTAAGTGATACACACTTTGCCAAAACATGGTTACTGGACCCAAGAGCTCCTAAGGTTGAACCACCGGTTCAGGTCAGGGAGCTGCACAAGCGTATGCTGAAAGTAATTGCAGAACAGGAGGAAAAGATTGATGAGCAGCAGTGAACTCAATGAACAGCCTGTTCTGAAGAAAGATGCTAATGGCAGAGAAATTCTGCTGGAAGTAAAGAATCTTGCCGTTACTTTCTATAATGGCAAAAAGGAATTCAGAGCAGTTCATGATATTAACTTCAATGTCTATAAAGGTGAAACCTTTGCATTAGTAGGTGAATCCGGTTCCGGCAAGACCACCATTGGCCGTGCCATTATGAGAATTCATCCAACCAGTGCAGGTGATGTTATCTTTGAAGGCAAGAAAATCAATCAGAAGTTAAGCAAAGAAGATGTTAAGTGGGTAGTCAGAAATATCCAGATGGTTTTCCAGGATCCGGCAGCTTCCTTGAATGAAAGAGCGACCATCGACTACATTGTTTCCGAGGGTATTACCAACTTCCATCTTTACAAAGATGAAGAAGACCGCAAGAAGAAGGTTATGGATGCTCTGGAATCAGTTGGTCTGCTTCCTGAACACGCAACCCGTTATCCACATGAATTCTCTGGTGGACAGAGACAGCGTATCGGTATTGCCAGAGCTATGATCATGAATCCGACTCTGTTAATTGCGGATGAGCCTATCTCGGCACTGGATGTTTCTATTCGTGCCCAGGTTTTAAATCTTCTGAACAAGTTTAAGGAAGAAAGAGGATTAACGCAGATCTTTATTGCGCATGATCTCTCGGTCATCCGTTATATTTCTGATCGTATTGCCGTTATCCATAAGGGCCGCATTGTTGAACTTGCAGAAACAAATGAGTTGTTTATGAATCCTATGCATCCATATACACAGTCTCTGATGTCTGCGATTCCATTGCCAGATCCGGAAATTGAAAAGAATAAGACTCTTATGACCTATTCTGAAGAAGAACATGCCGCAAAATGGAACTATGCAGAACATCCTGCAACATTCCGTGAGATTATTCCTGGCTGCGGTCATTATATCTTCGCAAATGATGAAGAACTGAAGCATTATCAGGATCACTATAATAAGTAAAAGGTCTTATCACCAGTTTGGTGACAAGGCCTTTTTGTTAATGAAGGGTATATAGAACAGAGAGAATGATCGACACTATCAACAGTAGTATTCCAGCCGAAAGATACATATTGTCCATATCTTTACGCTGGTTACGGATATAGTGACGGTATTCTCTGTATCCCATATTTTCCGAAGGATTGCTGTTATCTGTGTTATAGAATTTCTCACCGGGTGCACGTTTTCTTACCTGCTTGTTCGGATGCCAGGAGAAGAATGTGAAGTCTCCCTGAATGTAAGCCCAGCGGCATAACCCTATTGCCAAAATCAGAAAGGCTGCTATTGTCAACCCGTCTATAAAGTGAAGCAGGAATGGTCCCCTGAGGATGCCATAGGCAATACCGGCAATAACCGCAATTACATAGCATGTAACAGCAGTACGATTTATCAGATATTTTTGCAATTTTTGTAACATTCCTACATTGTACAGTCTGTGATAAAAAAATCAATGTGTACAAATGTATAAAAACGCATAAAATAAAAGCGTTTTCAATGAATGTTTGTTGTGCTATTTTTCCAAAAAAGGAATACAATATCGTGGTTGTGTATAAGGAAGTGATGGAATGGAAATTGAAGCAATTCAGAAACTGATCGATACGGATGAAAAGACCCGTGCGAGAATCGATGCACAGTATAAAAAGAGGTTTGCTTTAAAACAGGCTATTGAAGATGAAAAGAAAAAATTGTCTGATGAAGCCTGGGCTGCTGTAAAGAAACAGGTCAGTGATGAGAAAGCCGAGCTGGACGCAAAGATTGCAGAGGAAGAAAAAGCGAATGAAGCTTACTATGCCAAGGCATCAGCACAGCTGCAGAAAATGTATGATGATAACAAAGATCAGTGGTGTAAGGATCTTGTACAGAAAGTCATCACTTCTGATGCAGAGTAAGGAGGGGTTATGAGCTCAGATCTTGCGATGGCAGTAAAAGCCAGAGCTATGTTTGGAGCCCGCTTTAAAGAGAAAGATTATATTTCTCTTGCTGAAAAGAAATCCATTCCGGAGATAGCAAGTGCACTCAAGCATGATCCACGTTTTGCGACAACTCTGGAAGGAATCAATGAAAAGGGTATACATCGTGGTCAGCTTGAAGCTCTGATCCGTATGGATATCTTTACAAGGCTTAAAAAATTAAGCCGTTACAGCGGCCCCGAAGACAGAAAATTTATTTATCTGGCAGTCATGGGAGTGGAAACACAGCTGATATTAAACTGTATCCGCTGGTTCATGCAGGGTGATGATGAAGCCCGCAGCAGTATGATTGCCAGCATGCCGATCTATATCGAACAGTATATGTCCTTTGATGTAAAGAAGCTTTCAGATGTTACAAGCTTTGATGATCTTCTGGAAGTATTAAAAGGGACAAGATACGAAAAGATCATCCGGCGCTATCGTGCAGACACATTTGAAGAGATTGACTATATTGGTCTCGAACATTCATTAAAAGTCAGCTATTACGAGGAAATACTGGATCTTGTGGATTCCCTGAAAAAAGGAAATGCGCAGGAGCAGATGGAGATGATTACGCTGGCCAGAATTGAGCTGGATAACATTTCAATTATCTACAGACTGAAAAAGTATTTCCATGAAAAGCCTGAACATATTCAGTCATTAATGACTGAACATTACTGTCTGTTCAAGCCAAATGAAATACGGAATATGATTGATAACTGCACGGCGGAAGAGGTTGTTGAAAAGCTTCAGAAACGGTATCACCGTTATACCGCAAATGTGCAGTTTACAGATATCGAGCATTACACAGGAACAATCCGCTTCAATATGAATGCACATTTTATGGAATATTACACGGAGCCAAGTCTGGTATTGCTAAGTTATATTCTGTTATCCGCTACAGAGATCCAGAATCTGATCAATATTATTGAAGGGGTCAGATATGGTGTCAGTATTGACCGGATTAAAGCTTTGCTGATTTATTAGAAGGGAGCTGGATGAATGGCAATAGAAAAAATGAAATTTATAAGTGCATGCACGGATAAAGATCATCTGGATCAGATGCTTCTTACCGGCATACACTCAGATATGCTTCATGCCGAACCGGCAGCGAACATTGTCAATGATGACAATCAGGGCAAGGTTCTTCCGGATGATAATCCTTATGCCGGTTATCGTCAGTCATTAAAGAATTTCGCCCATGGTCTGAATTATCAGATTCATGAGAAAGATAAGGCTGATAAAGCATATACAGATCAGGAGATTGAAGACTTCTTAAAAGAACTGAATGATAAGTTTGGAATGGAAGGAAATGCAGATAAGGTTGTTTTAACACCTGATGATGAACAGGCACTTGCGGCATTATCTGTATGCGGTTTTGAAAGAATGCATGCCTGCCAGTATCTGAACTTCGGATTCGGCAGATTACCGAGAGAATCTTTCCCGAAGCTGTCCATGTACAGAGATGAGATATTTGTGCATCACCGTTTACATGAGACACAACAGTACATATGGATGGTATATGTAACATCTGATTCCTATGTATCAAGGGTGAATAAGATTTTCCAGGATCTCTACTTTGAACCGATTGATATTCCGGATGTAGATGTTCATAAGCTTCTGGATCAGTACAAGGCAAAAATAGATGATGTCTATACATACTGTTCTATTGAAGATGAAGTACATAAGCTGTATCCGTATGTCGCTGTTCTGGATGATAAGAAATACATTCTCTCAGGATTTGTAAAGGCTGATGACCAGCAGACCTATGAAAAGAAGTTTGCGGATCTGCCGGTTGACTTCAGAGAGAAAGATCCTTCAGAAGTACCGCAGTTAGAATGCCCTACTTCCTTAAAGAACAACTGGTTTGCAAGACCATTTGAATTGTTCTTAGGCATGTATGGTGTTCCTAAGTATGGTGATTTTGATCCGACATTCTTCATGGCTGTAACATACTGTCTGTTATTCGGCATTATGTTCGGTGACATGGGACAGGGCATTGTCTTGATGATTATCGGCTTTGCGTTTGAAAAGAAAGGCAAGCTGTTTGGAATCATCGGCAGATGCGGCATTACATCAACAATCTTCGGGTTCCTGTTTGGTTCATTGTTTGGATATGAAGATGCATTGAATCCTATTCATCAGAGATTATTCGGAGTCAGAGAAAAACTGTTTGATGTCATGGCTAACTCATCCACAATGGTTCTGTTAATCGGCGCTATTGCAATAGGTGCAGTTCTGATTCTGATTACACAATGCATGAACATTGTGAATAATCTCAAGCATAAGCATCTTGGAGAAGCATTATTCTCACAGAATGGTGTTGCCGGATTTGTCTTCTACGGATCTATCGTATTTGCAATTATTGCAACAATGATGCTGAAGTGGAAGGTATTGAATCCTGTATATATTACCGTATTCTTTATCTTGCCAGTTGTATGCTTTGTTATGAAGGAACCGCTTTCCAATGCGGTTGAACATAAGCCGGTTAAGCCAAAGGAAGGATGGGGCGGATATATCACTCAGTCTATCTTTGAGCTGATTGATGTATTACTGACATTCATTACAAACTCTATGTCTTACTTAAGAGTTGGCGGCTTCGTATTATCCCATGCCGGAATGATGTTGGTTGTTATGACACTTGTCAAGATGACAGGTAATGCAGGACCGGTTGTATTGGTTATCGGCAACATATTCGTTATGGTGCTGGAAGGTCTGATTGTCGGTATTCAGACACTGCGTCTGGAATACTATGAAATGTTCTCACGGTATTACAATGCCGGAGGCGTTCCATTTAATGCTGTAACTGCTGCTGAAGCAGAATGAATAAAACGGAATTAAATTCCAAAGGAGAAAATAAAAATGTTAAGTCTTTCTGAAATTTTACTGCCACTTGTTGCAGTGCTTCTTATCGTAGGTCCTTTAGCTCTGATCTTTGCTGGCAAGATTAATGTCAAGAATGCCAAGCAGAAGGTTGTTGCCCAGATTGCCATCTTCGCAGGTGTATTCGCTGTTATGGTAATCTTCAATGCACATCAGTTTACAGCATACGCTGAAGATGCTTCTGCATCTGCTGATGGTTTATCCAGAGGTCTTGGTTTCCTTGCTGCAGCATTAGCTGTTGCTGCTTCTGCATTAGGTGCCGGCTGGGCCGTTGCCAAGGCTGCTCCTGCTGCTCTGGGCGCTATTTCCGAGAATCCTGATAACTTTGGCCGTGCTATTATCTTCGTTGCTCTTGGTGAAGGTATTGCTATCTACGGTCTGCTGATTTCTATTCTGATTCTGAACAACCTGTAATATGAAAGCATACGTCATCAGTGACAATACCGATACCGTAACAGGCATGCGTCTTGCCGGTATCGAAGGAGAGGTCATCAAGGGGCGTGACAATATTCTGAAACGTCTGGATGAACTGATTCATGACGATGATATTGCCATCATCCTGATGACGACGAAGACGATTGAACCAGTGAGTGATGTCGTCTCTGATTACAAAATGAATCTTGCCAAACCACTGATTGTCGAGATTCCTGACCGCCATGGCTCTGGTAATATCGGAGAAGCGATTAACCGCTATATCAGTGAAGCTATTGGTGTAAAGCTGTGAGGTGATTCTGTGGAAGAATATGAAGAAAAACTGCTGGAAGCGATAGACAAGGATGTCAGATCCAATGCTGATCTGGTAGAAGAAAAAATCAATGAAGAGACCAATGCACTGCGTGAAGATCAGATTGGTTTCTTTAAAGAAGGATTAAAGAAAGATACAGATACATATCTGGAAGGAGAACTGCAGGACTTAAGAGTCAATGCAGCCACAAAAACATCCCGTGACAGACTGGATGTCAAAAAGAAGCTCCTTACCTTAAGACAGTCTCTTGTAAATGATCTGGCTGATTCTGTTAAGGAAAAGCTGAAGGAGTTTACCAAGACAGATGCATATGGAGAGTATCTGAAGAAGAACATCGCTAAAGCCGGTGTCAGTTCAGATGGATATTTTGCAGTACGTGAAAATGATGTTGAACTGATGGAGAAAATATTAAAGGAAATGGGTCTTCACAATGAAGTGAAAAAGGATTTCTTCCCTATTGGCGGATTCCGTTATGTGGATGAAAAGAACAGAGTGGAATATTCCTGCCTTCTGAGTGAAAGATTAAAGGAACAGGCTGAATGGTTCCGTGATCATTCCAACTTCCGCATTATGGAAAGAGAGGAAGATGCATGAGTGATGTAATTTATGCGATCAACGGACCGGTTGTTTCTGTACGCAATACAAACAGTTTCAGTATGCGTGAAATGGTTTATGTTGGTGAGAAGCAGCTTCTCGGTGAAGTTATCCGCATTAACGAAGACCGTACTACGATACAGGTTTATGAATCTACAACCGGATTAAAGCCGGGTGAAAAGGTTGTCGGAACCGGATCTTTACTGAATGCAACATTAGGTCCTGGTATTTTAAGATCTATTTATGATGGTATTGAAAGACCTTTACAGAAGATTGAGGAATCCGAAGGTTCCTTCATTTCTGAAGGTAAGAGTATCCCATCACTGGATCCGGATAAGAAATGGGATGTAACCATGCTTGTTAAAGAAGGCGATAAGGTTACATCAGGAGAAATCTTTGCGACATGTCAGGAAACAGGTGTTATTGAACACCGTTCCATGATTCCTAATGGTGTTTCCGGAACCGTTGTAAAAGCACAGAATTCTGGTTCCTATACAGTTAATGATGTACTGTTAGTTGTCAGAAATGAAGAAACAGGCAAGGATACTGATGTTACTCTGGCACAGAAATGGCCGGTCAGAATCCCTCGCCCAATCAAAAAAAGATTACCATTAAATACGCCTCTGATTACCGGTCAGAGAGTCCTGGACACAATGTTCCCGATTGCCAAGGGTGGTTCTGCCGCATTACCTGGTGGATTCGGTGCAGGCAAGACAATGCTGCAGCACAGCATAGCCAAGTTCTGCGACGCTGATATCATTATTTATGTAGGATGTGGTGAACGTGGTAATGAGATGACCCAGGTTCTGGAAGAATTCTCAGAATTAAAGGATCCTAAGACAGGCAAGTCCTTGTTAGACAGAACATGTCTGATTGCCAATACATCCAATATGCCTGTGGCAGCCCGTGAAGCGTCTATTTATACAGGTGTCACAATTGCGGAATACTATCGTGATATGGGCTATCATGTAGCTTTGATGGCAGACTCTACATCACGTTGGGCAGAAGCTTTACGTGAAATATCAGGACGTCTTGAAGAAATGCCGGCTGAAGAAGGTTTCCCGGCTTATCTTCCATCCCGTATTGCTCAGTTCTATGAACGTGCATGCTATGCGGAAACACTTTCCAACAAGGAAGGTTCTGTTACTCTGATTGGTGCCGTATCACCACAGGGTGGTGACTTCTCTGAACCTGTTACACAGAACACCAGAAGATTCGTCAGATGTTTCTGGGCTCTTGATAAGAGCCTTGCTTATGCAAGACATTATCCGGCCATCAACTGGAATGAGAGTTCTTCTGAATATGTACCGGATCTTTCCCGCTGGTATGCGCAGAATGTTGACAGAAGCTTTATCACATTGCGTGCTGAAATGCAGGAAATCCTGCATCAGGAAGATTCCCTGATGGAAGTTGTCAAGCTGATTGGATCAGATGTACTGCCTGAAGATCAGAAGCTGACGCTTGAGATTGCAAGAGTTGTCAGAGTCGGTTATCTCCAGCAGAACACATTCTCTCCGATTGATCAGTCCGTCAGCCTTGAAAAACAGTTCAAGATGATGAAGGTTATCTCTTATCTGAGAAGAGCATGTTCTGCCAAGGTTGCTAAGAAGATTCCGGTTTCATTAATTACAAAGACAGGAATCTTTGATGAAGTTATCAAGATGAAGTATGATGTGCCGAATGATAAGCTGGAGCTTCTTGATGAATATCCGGCCAAGATCGATGCGGCATTAGATTCAATTTTATAAGAAAGGAGAACAGTGAATGAGCAGACAGTTATTAGGTCTCGATGAGATTCAGGGTTCACTGGTCGCCCTTGACCACGTTCAGAATGTTTCTAATGAAGAGATGGTCGAAATTGAATTGAATGATGGTTCCACCAGAATCGGAAGAGTAGTTTCTATTGAAGGTGAGAAAGCTGTCATTCAGGTATTCCAGGGTACGGATGGTCTTTCCAAGACAAATACCAAGACAAGACTGCTTGGTCATCCTATGGAACTTGGCTTATCCCGTGAAATACTTGGTCGTACTTTTAATGGTATCGGTGATCCGATTGATGGATTAGGTCCTGTATATGCGGATGAGTTTGAAGATGTTAATGGCAAACCACTGAATCCGGTATCTAGACAATATCCTCGAAACTATATTCAGACAGGTATATCCGCTATTGATGGTTTGAATACATTAATCAGAGGGCAGAAACTTCCTATTTTCTCAGGATCCGGATTACCACATGATCAGCTTGCCATTCAGATTGTGAAACAGGCAAAGCTGACCGGTGAGGATGCCGGTAACTTCTGTATTGTCTTTGGCGCTATGGGTGTCAAGAATGACGTCGCAGGCATGTTCAGAAGATCCTTTGAAGAAACAGGTGTCATGGAAAAGGTTGTCATGTATGTCAATCTTTCTGATGATCCTATTGTTGAAAGAATGATGACACCAAGATGTGCATTGACTGCCGCAGAGTATCTGGCTTATCAGTGTGACATGAATGTTCTGGTTATCCTTACGGATATGACTTCTTATTGTGAGGCTGTACGTGAATTCTCATCTTCCAATGGTGAGATTCCTTCCCGTAAGGGTTATCCTGGCTATCTGTATTCTGATCTGGCTTCTCTATATGAAAGAGCAGGTATCATCAAGGGTGGAAAGGGTTCTGTTACGCAGATTCCGATTCTGACAATGCCTAACGATGATATTACCCATCCGGTACCTGACTTAACAGGATATATTACCGAAGGACAGATTGTCTTAGACAGAGATCTGTATCTGAATAATATCAATCCTCCTATCGGTGTACTTTCATCCTTATCAAGACTGATGAAGGATGGAATTGGTGAAGGCTATACGCGTAAAGATCATCAGGATCTTTCCAACCAGTTATTCGCATCTTATGCCAAGGTCCAGGATGCCAGAAGTTTAGCATCCGTCATTGGTGAAGATGAATTAAGTGATCTCGATAAGAAGTATATGGAATTCGGACGTCTGTTTGAACAGGTGTTTGTAGGTCAGGGATTTGATGTGAATCGTTCCATGGAAGAAACATTAAATCTTGGCTGGGCTATTCTGAGTACATTACCAGAGTCTGCCTTAGACAGACTGGATCCGGAATTAATCAAGCAGTACTATGATCCGGATCACGCCCGCCGTACCATTGATCTGATCACAAAGGGTGAAGGAGAAGAGTAATCATGGCTGTACAGATTGCGGCCACAAAAGGTAACCTGATCCGCATGAAGCGTTCTCTGACCTTAGCTCAGAACGGCTACGATCTGATGGACCGCAAGCGTAATATTCTGATCAGTGAAATGATGAAGCTTGTCGATAAAGTCAAAATGCTGAGAGATCAGATAACCGAGGCATACTCTGAAGGTTATTATCTGTTACAGCAGGCAAATATCTATTCTGGTGTCATCAGTAATATCTCTGATGAAATACCTGTAGAGACAGGTATTAAACTGACTTATCGCAGCGTCATGGGTGTTGAAGTACCGCAGGTGATCTACACACCAGAGAAAAAAGAAGATATGGTGATTCCATATGGTCTTGAAGAGACAAACTCCCGTATCGATGAGGCGTATCTGCAGTTTCAGAAAGTCAAGCAGCTGACAATGGTACTTGCGGAAGTAGATAATGCCGTGTATCGTCTGGCAGCTAATATTTCCAAGACCCAGAAGCGTGCTAATGCATTAAAGAATGTAGTTATTCCACGCTATACCGAGCAGATCAAGATTATTTCTGACTCTCTGGATGAGAAAGACAGAGAAGAGTTCTCAAGACTTAAGATTATCAAAGCGAATAAAGAAAAGAATACTGCTTCTGAGAGAAATGCATGAAAATGTGTTTCTCTTTTCAATAGAAACGTCTGAAACTGCTTAAAACAGATGAAAACACCAGTTTCAGCGTGCTATAATTGACCCTGTTACAGGAGGTGTTTGTAATGGCATTCGAAAAGTTAAAGAACTTTATTGCTCCAGTTGATGAAGATGATGAATATGATGATGATGATGAGGAAGAGCTTCAGTACAAAGAGTCTGAAACTCAGCCTGTAAGTCCATATGAAGGAAAGAAGACTAAGGTTTCTGGTGTTCCGGCAAATGCATCTATGGTCCTGTTTGAACCAAGAAGCTTTGAAGAAGCAGAGGAAATTGCCAAACATTTAAAACAGAGAAGAGCCTGCGTTGTCAATCTGCACAGACTGCAGAGAGACTATGCTCAGAGAACAATTGACTTCCTGACTGGCGTTGTATTTGCCTTAGATGGCACAATCCAGAAGATTGGTCATAATGTGATTCTCTGCACACCAAAGAATGTGAATGTTTCCGGAGATATCTCATTAGAGAATGATGATGACTGATCAGCCGGATTACGCATCATTAGCTGCTCATTTACGTGACCTGGAAGATCATGCCCAGAACTGGTATCAGTCATCTGGTTCTTCTTTTCTGAATGAAGAAGAACAGGCGGTTATGCAGAAGGAGTTTCCTCCTTCCAAACTGATCCGCTATGATGGCGGGTATCCTGGTGCACAAAGAATGTGAATGTTTCCGGAGATATCTCATTAGAGAATGATGATGACTGATCAGCCGGATTACGCATCATTAGCTGCTCATTTACGTGACCTGGAAGATCATGCCCAGAACTGGTATCAGTCATCTGGTTCTTCTTTTCTGAATGAAGAAGAACAGGCGGTTATGCAGAAGGAGTTTCCTCCTTCCAAACTGATCCGCTATGATGGCGGGTATCCTGGTGCACAGAAGAAAAAAGTCATTTTCCTTGCGGATGAGGAAGATGACTTTTCTGATATTACATGTTTAAAGGCACATATTGATCAGCGTTTCAGGAAGATCGGGCACAGGGATATACTTGGTGCTTTAATGCATCTGCAGATAGACAGACATTCCTTTGGTGATTTCTGGATTGACAATGACTGGATTTATCTGTATACATCTGAAAGCATGGCCCCGTTTCTGATTGATAATCTGACAAGAATCAACCAGCTGAATGTCCATTTTAAAGAAACCGACGAAAGACCGGTACAGCAATTTCATACTAAGCGTATGCAGGTCGTCATCGCTTCAGAAAGAATGGATGCAGTAACAGCAGGTATTGCTCACTGCAGCCGCAGTGAAGCGAAGAAAATGATTCAGGAAGGAATGGTTCAGGTTAATCATCTCCCGCTTGAACACCCTGATAAGTTGTGCGATAATAACTCCGTGATTTCAGTGAGAGGATATGGCAGATATCGCTTTCTGGGAGTACTCAGAAAGACGCGTTCTGACCGTCTCGTGGCTGAAATCGAGCAGAGCATATAAGGTGGTGAAATCATGACTGCAGCTAGACCGACATTCAGAGTAATGAAGAACGGTTATGATCGCTTTGCGGTCGATGATGCCATTGACAGGTATGCGGCACAGGTGGACCAGCTGCAGCGTAAGATTGATCTGTACCAGCAGGAACTGGTAGAGATGAACCGGCAGTTGAAAGACATGCAGAACCGTTACCAGCAGATGCTCAATACGGAAGACGCAAGAAAGGAAGCGGCAGATAACATTGCCCGCTTATCATTACGGGAAGCAAATGAAATTATCAATACAGCTCAGAAGAATGCGGACAGTATTATCCGTGAGGCTGTATCAACTGCCCGTCTGATACTTGTGGATCTTTCAAAGCTTTACAGTCAGGCTGGAAATGTTAAATCAGACATGACTGAACAGCTTGAATCACTTCAGAAACAGCTTGATGATTTCAGGATACCGGAAATGCCTGATCTCAAATGGCTGGAAGAAGCAGAAAAGAAACTGCAGTGATTGTGGACGCGCCCTGATTCTGAATGCAGAGAGAGCCTGTTGTCTGGTGCAAGACAGGAGTGAAGGAATTCAGTGGACATCACCACATGAGCAGACGTTAACCCGCGTTAAGGGTCACAAGAGGGTGCATGGAAACATGCAAACTAAGGTGGTACCGCGTTGACAGCGTCCTTAGAGAGTAAGGACGCTTTTTATATAGCAGCGCCCTGATGGAAAAAGGAGAAACTATGGATTACAAAGACACATTGCACATGCCAAAGACTGATTTTGAAATGAGAGGCAATCTGGCAAAGAAAGAACCTGGCATTTTAAAGAAGTGGCAGGAACAGGATTATTACCATAACATTCTGAAACATCATGAAGGAGAAGAAGCATTCATTCTCCATGACGGTCCTCCATATGCAAATGGTAATCTTCATGCCGGAACGGCAATGAACCGCTGCATCAAGGACTTTATTGTACGTACACATGCAATGTCCGGTTACTACACACCTTACTTTCCGGGATGGGACACACATGGTCTGCCAATTGAAAATGCCATTCAGAAGCTTGGGGTAGATCGCAAGGCAATGCCGGCAGCCGAGTTCCGTAAGAAGTGTGAAGAATATGCACACCAGCAGGTAGCACAGCAGATGGCTACTGAAAAGAGACTTGGTCAGGTAGCTGACTATGAACATCCATATATCACCTTAAACAAGGAATTTGAGGCAAGACAGATCAGAACCTTTGCGGCTATGGCATTAAAGGGAATGATCTTCCAGGGACTCAAACCTGTTTACTGGTCTCCATATAATGAGACTGCTGTCGCAGATTCTGAAATTATCTATAAAGATGTCAAGGATGCGACAATCTATGTAAAGTTCCAGGTCGCCGATGGAAAGGGTATTCTGGATTCCGATGATTACTTTGTTATCTGGACAACAACGCCATGGACAATCCCTTCCAACGAAGCTGTCTGTGTCCATCCGGATCTTGAGTATGCAGAAGTAAAGACTTCTGCCGGTAAGCTGATTTTCTTAGCCAAGTTTGTAGATAAGCTGCTGGCCAAGTTCCATCTTGAAAATGAAGGTGTCTTAAGAACCTTCAAGGGATCAGAGTTA
>CAZHUX010000027.1:0-2776 GCA_964535445.1 uncultured Galactobacillus sp.
ATCTGCCAGCTGACTGGACTTGCCCGGTCTGCCATGCCGGCAAGGATAAGTTTGAACCAGTTAAGGAAGAAGAAGGAAAGCTTGACTGGGCTTCAGAACATAAAGTAGGAATTGCCAAGGATCTGCCGGAAGACATGAAGGAATTCTTAAGAAATGAATTCTCTGGTGAATGCTCAGAAGTTGGTATGTATCTGGCTATGAGCAGAGCTGCTATCCGTGAAGGTTATCCGGAAATCGGTATGTTCTATAAGCAGGTTGCTTATGAAGAAGCTGATCACGCATCCAGATATGCAGAAATGCTTGGTGAAGTTGTTTCTGATTCTACAGAGAAGAATCTGGAAGTCAGAGTAGCAGCTGAGAATGGTGCTTCCAAGGGCAAGACAGAGTTTGCGAAGAAGTGCAAGGAAATGGGTCTTGATGCATTGCATGATTCCATTCATGAAATGGCAAGAGATGAGTCCAGACATGGTCAGGGCTTTGAAGGACTGCTGAACAGATACTTCAAGAAGTAAGATAAATACTTAAAGATATCGCTTGTGAAAGCGATATCTTTTTATGTTCAGATAAATTTCAGAATTATAAGTAAAAAGTTGTGCTATTATCATTTCTAAACCGGAATTCTTGTTATGAATGTTATCTGGTTCTTTGTATGGAAAGAAGGCTGAAGTACGAAGAAAAGAAGAAGATTAAGAAAACCTGTAAGGAAAGCATTGACGGTGATAACAACAGTTCTGGCTGGTATCAGTGTATGCCAGATCGTTCCGATAGAAGCAGAAGAGAGTACCTATACAGCTTCCGTAGAGGAAGACACAGGCACTTTGCATATAGAAGCTTCCGCACCAGATGATGTACTTCCATCTGATGCACAGTTAGTTGTTTCACCTGTACAGAATGATGGAACCAATTCCTTATATGAAGATACATTAAATAAACTGAATGAACAGGCATCAAAGGATCAGAAGATCATTGATGCTTTTTGTGCATATGACATTCAGTTTGAAGATAAAGATACGGCAGTAGAGCCTGATGATGGTTTTGTGTCAGTATCCATGAAGTGGGATACAGCATTAAAACCAGATGGTGTACAGTCAGATGATCAGGTATCAGTAGTACATCTGGCATCAGATGATATAAAGGATCTGACTGCTGAAACAGATACAGATAAGAGTCATGCGTCTGTAAAGATGGATGAGAATGATCCCGAAGCTGTTGCGGAAGCATCTTTTATCAGTGACAGTTTTTCGGTGTATGCACTTGTATGGTCAAGAGATGATATATCTTCTGTGAATGTACACTACATAGATGAAAACAGTAATGAATTAAGTGATCAGAATACTGTAGGTATCACTCAGGAGACAGTTACAGATTCTCTGGCACAGAATATAGATAACTATACCTATGCCTATGCATTAGCAGATAATGTGAAAGCTGAATCCTTGAACATAGAGGATGGACGTCTCTACTTTTATGATGGAACAAACTGGAATCAGGCATCTTCTGATGATCTGTATCTTGTTTATACATCAGATAACAATGATACAGAGGTTACTAACCAGACAGATGATGCTTCTTCACAACAGGAGAATGTTACTCCTGATACAACAGAAGAGAAGGCAGCTGTTGCAGAAGAAACAACCGATACAGATAACACACAGTCATCCGACAGCAATCAGAAAGTATTAACTGCATCTATTGATAATTACAATGTCACTGTAACTTATGGAGATGATGCAGGATTACCGGAAGGGACTAAGTTAACTGTAAAAGAGATAGATAAAGATAATGAAGAATATGCCAATGCAAAGAGTGCTGTATCTACTGCGACAGGTGTTGATACAGATGATTTAGGCATGGATGCACTGGATATTACTTTATTAGATAAAGATGGAAATAGGGTAGAACCAGAAGATAATTCCAAGGTAAAGGTAAGTATCTCTGTAGCAGATTTACCTGATACAGTCAGCAGCATAGATATCCATCATATTACTGAGAAAGAGAAAAAGTCTTCTGATTCATTATTAGAGAAAGTTACCGGTTTATTTAAGAAGAATGATACAGATACAGCAGAAGCAGTTAAGAAGAATGTAACAGTAACAAATGGTCAGGCTGTTACAGATTTTGAAGTGTCTTCTTTCAGTACATTTACGATTACGTGGACGACGACTAAGTCTACAGATACAGGTAATCAGAAATACAGAATAGCTTCTGTAACTGTACGCTATGTGGATGAAAACGGTCTGAATCTTGATACGGAAGAAGAATTTTCTCCGGATGAAAAAGAACAGTGGTCTCAGAATGAAAACGGAATTGTTGACCTCTCTGAATGGGCAAAGAATGCCGATGGTTCAAGCAGGGTTCAAGGGTATACATTTGATCATGCAACATTAAGAAGCAGAGATGGCCAGGTAATAACCGGTTTAAAAGCAGTCAAAGAAAGTTCAACTCTTAAGACACGCACCGGTTATGATGATGAAACTGGTCAGTATACTTATCAGGATGTGCCTGCAACTATTTACCGGTTGTACTATACAACCGATAAAACGGTAAATAAGGTTAATGCGAATGCCAATACATGGATTGAATTTACAGATTATGGTACGGATACTTATGCAAACAACTCATTTGTCTATCTTGTTTACACAAATATCAAGAAACCTGTAACAGTTCATTTTCTGGATACTTCCGGCAATACAATTAAGGATTCCGATGGAAAAGATCTGACGAAGGTCATTGATGCGGCAGATCATACTTCGGAATATGATCTTGTAACTTTTGC
>CAZHUX010000027.1:2876-24224 GCA_964535445.1 uncultured Galactobacillus sp.
GATCAGTATGGAGCGAAGCTTGCGGCAGATACTACCGATACTTTTGGCTTTACAAATAATAATGGTTCTTCAAATATCAGTGTATTTACGGACAGATGGAATGGTTCGTCCAAAAACACTTCTGGTATATCTTATTTTGAGCAAAAGGCTGTTAATAATGTTGGAACATATCAGAAAGCTTATATCGGTAAATTTAATGACAATAATAATGTAGGCACTGATGGTCTCTTTTATAAGAAAGATTCCTCTACTGGTGCATGGCATACTGGCACAGGAGCTATGTCAGATAACCAAGGCACCAGTGTCACTACAGAAATCAAAGTGGATGGGAAATCAGGACTTTATACAGATGTTTATGATGTCTATTCCGGTAAGAAGGGATTAACAATCCACTATGTAGATGAAGATGGAAAAGAAATCAAAACAACAGGTTCCAATGCTGCAGATAGTGGAGCAACATTCAACCCGGCTTCATCTCCAGCTTCAATCAGTGGTTATACCTATAAAGAAGCTCATATTGACAGCTCTAATGGTCAGCTTTTCACAACAATTACTTTTAATAAAGCATCGGATGGCAGCTGGACAAGCACCGTTAAAAATGGTGAGGAAGATGTAACTGCTGATCAGAATCCTGTTAACGATGTATGGCTTGTTTATACGAAAGGAGCAACCAGCAGACAGATTACACTTCATTATCAGTATAAAAACAAGAGTGGCACGTACAGCGATGCTTACTATGGTGATAATCAAAACAATAATACTGCAACTATTACAGTAAGCAGTGGAAACAGAAACTATCTTGTGACTGATCCAACAGATGGTTCTTATGTAGAAAATATTAAAAATGGTAATGTAAAACGTCCTGCAGATAGCGGAGAAACCGGTCCACAGCCAATGCAGTTCATGTCAAGTCATCTTGCTGGCGCTGATGGACCTACTGTTGCTTCGGTAGATGTCAGACCGGACGGAACTCTGATTTATCATACGTCTATGAGTGGAATGGCTGAACCGGATGACAATTCAGCTAACCCTATAAGCTGGACATTATCACAGCCTAGTGGTGAACAAAAAGGCCGTAGTGTTTCAATCAGAAAAGATTCAAATGGATATCTCTACCTGATTGACAGTATGACTGGTGATATTCCTTTAAACCTGGTCAATGATGAAGCTGATGGCGGATCAAGCGAATCTCGTATCGGAGAAACGTATAAAGGAACATTACAGAATGCAACAACTGATGTTGATTATGTTGTTACAGTTGATTATTTCGACAGAACAGCATCTGATGGAACGGTAACAAAAATTCCAAGATATGGTATTGAAATAACGAATTCCTATCCGTCAACAAGCACAGATGTTTACCAGGTCTATATCGATGGTAACAGTAATGAAGATAAGATCTGGATTGAAAATGATATGAAATACACTGGTCTTTTCAGACTGGACGCTTCGGAAGGCTTAAAAGACAAACTATATGCAGCAGATGACGCAAATGCAGTTGTAGAGTGGCATCGTCTGACTGTAAGCGATAGTGATAAAGGAAAAATACCAACAAGTATCGACAGCAGTACAAAGATGCCTTCTGGAGTCACTGATGAAGTTGTTTACCGTAAGCTTTCTGGTGAACACTGGAATCTGGCTCTGAATGCTAATGAAAGAACGTGGCTGGATATTGAAGCTGACGAAGGCGACGAAGTCTGGAGAAAAGGAACAACGCATGCGTATTATGTAAAGGTTACCTATACTCCAAAAGGTGAATCCCAGGCTGTTACTTTTTATACAGCACCATTGACTGTCAATTATTATGGTCAGCTTGAAAATGGAAGCTTTGAGGATCCTTCTATAAGCAATAATAACGGAAATGCAGATTACTCTAATGGAAACTATAAACAAATTGGTGTCTGGCAGACTACTGGTCCGGGATCATTAAGAGGAGAAAACTACAATGGAGAAGATATCGAGATTGTAAATGGTAAAGATCATAATTCACTGAAAGGAAATTATCACTGGCAGGCAACTGCTGCTGAAAATGCAAATCCTGATGGAAGCTGGGCGGATGATGGAAATCAGTTTGCAGAGCTGAATGCAGAAAATGCCGGTGCATTGTATCAGGATGTCATTACGCATCCAAATGAAAAAATCAACTATTGGCTCTCACATCGTGCAAGAGGGTCAAGTGAAGCGGACCGTGCTGCACAGAATTATCATTTTGACACAATGTATGTCGTCATCATGCCAACAAAACTGGCTATGACAATGGGCAGTAACGGAACAGAGCTGCAAACGCAGAGTGAACTTCAGGATTTCATCAGTAAGCATGGTGGTTTTGATACAGAAGTTATAAAAGGTCCTAACGATTCAAGCAAAGAGGAAGCTACTCTTACATACTATGACGAAGATGCAGGAATTATGATTTATAAGGTCCGTTCTGATGAAGATGGATGGCACAAAGTTGTTGTAAATAACCAATATACAGCTAAGGGAGGGTTAACCAGATTCTTCTTTGCGGCAGCATCAACAGCTGGTGATAAAGGAAGAGGCGAAGTCTATTCGCAATATGCTAATGATCCTCCAACAATGGGTAACTTTATTGATAATGTAGGCTTTAACCAGTCTTTACCTCCAACAACTGGTTTTAACTTAACTGTAACTGAAACTTTTTCAGGCATCACAATGGAACAGCTTGCCGGATTAGCAAGTAATGCTAATCAATTTAAGGGACAAAATGGTATTGTCGCACAAACTAATCCATTGCAGGTTACGTTAAGCAATACAAGAACCGATAGTACAAGTAGTCAAACGTATTCTAATGATGCACTTAATGGTGCGAAACTAGGTTTTACCATGAGTTATGACAATAATGGCAGCCTGGTTTTGACTCCTACTGCTACAACAGGTGATGGAAATACAGATTTACTCAGCGATGCTGCTGGAAAGCCTGGTTCTTCGACAATTCGTCAATATCCGGATGGCCGCATTGTAATAACATGGAAATTCCCTGATCAGCTCTTACAGGAAGGTGAAGATAGTACGTTACAGTCAACCTATAACTATGTTGCTGATGATGGTTCAACAACCGGTATAAGTGGATTTACTAAGACAACATCTTCAAATGCTGTTAATAATAATGATAAAGGAGCAAATGAGAGCAGTGGAACGACAGGAAGAATAACTTCATCGATTACCACTAAGGCAGATAAAACTCTGAACATTATTAATGTATACAGTCCAAGTGCTCATATTTCTGTAAGAAAGACGTTTGAAGGAGTTACGCCAACAACAGTCAATGAAATGATGAATGGCACTGGAAATAGTCAGGATAAACCGTATTCTATTACGATAACCAAGACTACTGATCCAAGTGCAGTAAAAACTTTAAAGGTTGATGGCGGCTACCAGTCTGATGGTACTAAGGACAGTTCAGTTTCAGTTTCTTCAACCACTGGAAGTGATGGAAGTACAACATACAAGTGGATAATTTCAGATCCTGAATGGCAAAATGCTACGTATACGGTTCAGGAAAGTAATTACACAACCAGCAGGAATAAGCTTGTTAAGGTAACTGTAAATGGAACTGATATTACATTAGGTTCTGATCAAAGCTGGCCTGTTGAAAGTCCTTCAGTAACTGTTAATTCAACTGATGCGGCAAATATGAATTTCCAGCCAACTTATTTTGGCAGAACCACTGAAAACCAAGGGGTTATCGATTTAAGCTCTATTGGAGGCGTTCTGCCAGATACTTCAATGAACTCTTCGCCAACAACAAACCTGGTTGTGGCGGCTATCAGTCTGATGGAATTACAAAGGACAACTCAGTTTCAGTTTCTTCAACCACTGGAAGTGATGGAAGTACAACATACAAGTGGATAATTTCAGATCCTGAATGGCAAAATGCTACGTATACGGTTCAGGAAAGTAATTACACAACCAGCAGGAATAAGCTTGTTAAGGTAACTGTAAATGGAACTGATATTACATTAGGTTCTGATCAAAGCTGGCCTGTTGAAAGTCCTTCAGTAACTGTTAATTCAACTGATGCGGCAAATATGAATTTCCAGCCAACTTATTTTGGCAGAACCACTGAAAACCAAGGGGTTATCGATTTAAGCTCTATTGGAGGCGTTCTGCCAGATACTTCAATGAACTCTTCACCAACGACAAACCTGGTTGTTGGTCAATATACACTTACCACTTCAGAAACAACCGGTGAGGGTGAAGCAGGAACTACATCTTCTACGAGTGTGAAAAAGTATATTGTCTGGACCAGTTCTGAAGTTGGTCTTACAAGCAGAAATGCAATTATAAGTGAGATCAACAGAATTTGGGGTGAAACAAATGATGCTGATAAAGCTTCATTGAACAATACTTCTTTCTATACGGGAGACAATACATATGTTGTAGCGGATGGACGTACGGCAAGAATGGTAAACCGTGAATCTGCCTCACTTGGAAGTGCAAATGGAACAGATACATGGGATAAGTTCTATGCTGGGCATATCTCAGCTGGTTCGAATAGCAGTTTTACAGACGAATCGGAAATCAGAATAGAGAATGAATATACTCCTCTGATTAGGATTCAGAAACAAAGTTCGGAAACAGTTATAGAAAACGGTAGTGAAACACATGAAAAACTGAATGGAGCAGAGTTCCGCCTTTATAAAAAGAACGATAATACCAAGCAGTATTATCAGGATAATGGAACATGGGCTGCTTCAGAAACTGATGCTAAAACATTTACTACAGCAGGTGAAGGAGAAAATAAGGGAATTGCTAATCTCGATAGTCTGCCAATAGATGGAAGTACAATCTATTATCTTGAAGAATATAAAGCTCCGGATGGATATAGGAAAATATCAGATATTTCCTTCAAGGTAAGAGCTAATGGTACAGTTGGTCTAGTAAATGAAAGGGGAGTGGATCAGACATCTTCGGCAGAAGATGAGGCCCAGATTACATTCATTGATCCTTATTACACAATCATCATTAATGATACCCCAGGTTCAATTCTTCCTGTCACAGGTGGTACAGGTATTGCATTATTTACAATGATGGGAGCGTTATTAATAGCGATTGCAGGAGTATTGTTTGCTAAAAAGAAGGTTAATGAGAATATACATAAACTTCAGAAACAATAAGTTCAGTGTATGTTCACATAACCTACAGTATTACTTCATATAGAAACAGTATCTTAATAACTGTCAGATGAACAACATCTGATACCAATCATTCGTAAAAACTTTCCCCTTAAGAAAACAGCATTGTGCTTATGCATAATGCTGTTTTCATTGTGCACAGGGATGAAGAAGAACGTGTATTGCCTGGGTAAAAGTGCAAATGAAAGAAAGCTGATCCAGGTAACGCTGCAGGTCTTCCATGATGTGATAGATTACCTTCCAGAATTGATTATGTTTTAGAGGAAAAGCTGGTAGAAATTCATGTGGTGTCAAAGAAAAAACAATCAGATGTTCACGTTTTACTAACTGTCACATGAATTTTCATTTTTTTCATAAAAAGTTTGTAATGTCTACAAAATCAGAGCATACCTAATTGTAAAAAAAAAAAACAAATCTTATAATTTTTGAAGAATAGTTTAAAAAAATGTTCCATTTTAAGAAACATTCATTGAATCTGGAGGCATCATGAAGCAATGGTTCAAAAAACTAGCTGCAGGAATTATAGCCGCAGTGATATCTTTAGCAACGATCGGCGGTAATTCGATCCCTGTTTTCGCTGAGGGAACGAATTATCCGGCTAACGAGGCTAACTGTTCCATTACCATCAACAATATCAGTGGCATACACACCTATGAAGCCTATCAGATTTTCAGCGGTGACGTATATGAAGTTACGCAGGGTGGCACAACATCAAGTGTACTTTCTAATGTTACTTGGGGAGACAGCCTGCATGCAGGTAATAATTTAAAAAACAAAACTTTAATTCAAGAGTTACAAAAACAAGAAGTTCTTAAAAATACGGCAATTGATCATTTAACTTATTCGCAAGATCATGATTGGGTATCTTCTTCTCCTTCTGAAGTGCTTGATGCCATCAAAAGTGCTGTTGGTGATCCGCAGAACAATGCGAAAGCACAAGCTGTGGCAAAAGCATTCTTCCATACGATTAATGATGATTCATCGGTTCCAACAGGATCTGCAACAAACAGCAAGGATGACACTTCAGTTACTATCAGTAGATTAAAGCCTGGTTACTATATCGTCATAGATAAAAAAGAAACACAGAACGATGGCAAGAGCGATAATGAAGCCTACACAAGTGTAATATTGCAGGTGGTCGGTCAAGAAACAATTACACCAAAATCCGCTGTCCCGACCTTATCAAAGAAGGTCTGGAATCCTGATAAAAGTGGTGGAGCAGGATGGGATGATTATACTTTTGCAGGAACAGGCGATACGATTAGATATAAATTGACTGGTACCTTACCGTCAAATTTTGAAAATTTTTATACTTATGTAACTTACAGTATTTTGGATTCTTTGCCAGTAGGTATTTCTATTAATGAAGATAGTGTGAAGGTATACGCAGGCACTCAAGATCCGTCCGCAATGGATATCGGGGCTAACGCTGCGTATACAGATATTACAAGTCTGTTTGATGTTTATGCAGGTAAGCCGACAGAATATGATGACGAAGTATATGCTGGAGAACTTGATGTAAATTTAAATAGCAGTTCAGCAAAAGATAAAAAAGATCTGAAGACAACAGATGTATATCATTTCACTTCAGATACAAAAATCATTGTTCTCTATACAGCAAAATTAAATAAATATGCGGAAGCAGGACAGGGAAATGTTTCTGTTCCTAAAGACGAAAGCAGTGATAACTATGACTATGGCAAAGGAAATAAGAATGTAGCAAACCTAACATACTCAAATGATCCCAACATGATTTATACCAATACAGCTGATAAAACAGGACATACTCCGGATGTCAGTGCGACGGTCTTTACCTTTAAATTTGAACCGACAAAGTATCATGATGAAGTAAAAACTGGGAACGAGCAGTCAGGAGCAATGTTTACACTCTACAAGGCTATTTCTTCAGGTGAAGGAAAATATACAAAAAATGAAACAGATGGCATTGTCGGATTTGGAGTCTCTGGTTCAGATGGAAAAGTAACCTTCTATAAGGCAGCAACATCACAAAATCAACCGGAAAGTGGGGACTATTCAACGGTAAAGAAAGCTGATGGCACCACGTACTATGTTTATAAAGATACTGTTGAGGCAGATGGAGAAAGTACCGATGATGAAGAAGATGAAGATGAGTACGACGATGGCTCAGTCAAAGGTTCTGGTGAGCTTAAGCTTAAGCCAGGCACCTATATTCTTTCTGAGACAACCACACCTGCCGGTTACAATACCATGCAGGATGTTACTATGACTATTTCAGCAAGTGTGAGTACTGATACCGGTGAACCTTCTCTTAGCAGTGTCACAGTAGATACCGATCCAAAAATCAAGGATGCAGCGGGGAAAGAAGTAAGTAGCTTCTCGGCAAAAGAATTAGATGTTTCAAAAGAAACAGAGGATACTGGTATCATAGTCGGAAATATCATAAATGTACCTGGATCTTTACTTCCATCCACAGGTGGAATTGGCACTACAATCTTCTACATTGCCGGAGGTATCCTGATTGTCGGTGCAGCAGTGTTGTTGATAAATCGGAAGAAGAAATCTACAGGAAATTGAGAAAAGATAGCACAAATTGAAAACAGCAGGGGCTTAATAGTCCTGCTGTTTTCAGTTAGTAGAGATCTTTTCCGGTAATTAAATGATATGTATCTGATGTGAAATCAAATCCTGAGGAACATGCAAAACCTATGGATACTGCGTGTATATCAGGAATAGAAAGTATCTGCTGTTCTTCTTTTTTACATTCAGATAGTGACATAGGCTTACTGTAGAACTTGCATTCTATGAAAGAGTAGCCTTTTTTCTTCTTTAATACACAATCAAATTCTCCATTCTTATGTGTATGCGGATCATCATACCAGTATGTACCAGCGTCATATACATCTGTGATCATGCCTTTACGAATCTCTCTTTGTATATACTGAGATACGATGGATTCAAACCTTCTGCTTATGAAGTCATTGAGGGAAGGTTTGATGTAAAGGTTATAGTAAGCTTCTTCACCTAGGTTAGATAATATACTCTGTTTTCCAAAGATATAGGTAAAGTAGAATCTGATCAGATTATCATTGATTTCATAGAATTGTTTCTTCTTATCATCTGGTTTGTTAATTGGAAATGTTTTACGGATGGTTTCCATATCAATTAACTGTTTCAATTGTTTTGTGAGAAGACCATTAGAAGGCATGTTTAAAGCATTCTCTATCTGAGAATACCGTACTTTACCATTGCCTATGATCTGTAAAATACGTACATCATACTGTTTCTGTATTTCCCTTAAAATGACATTTTCTACATAGATACGGAGAATGCCGGTTTCGGGTAAAAGAAGATTCTTGATTCCTTCTTCAATTGACAATGTACATGTATTGGCATTGACATAGGGAGAGCCGCCAAAGATGGCATAATGTGAGATTTTGTCAGATACATTCAGATCAGGATAGAAAAGGGAAGAAACATAATAATCCAGTTCTTCCAGATGAATGACAGAAGTAAATCTTCCAAAGAGTGGATTCTCTTCATTAAGCAGTTCTTTCATGATAGTGATGTAGGAACCACAGAGAACTATTTTGATGTTGTCGCCAAGATGATCTATGATTGCCTGCATCATGGAATCTACTTCACCCTTTCTGCCAGCTTCTTTTAAGTACTGATATTCATCCAGAATAATCAGAAACTGTTCATTTCTTTTGTTTAAAAAAGAGAATAAATCAGTGAAGTGACTGAAATGTATCTCCGGAAGATTTAATGCGGCAGTAACGCTGCCGGTTAAAAGATCCAGATTTCCCTGAACGGATGTCTGTGTACAAAGATAATTAATGACAATTCCATCAAAGGATTCTGCAGCTCTGGATATTAAAGTAGACTTTCCTATTCTTCTTTTGCCATATACAAGTACTGCCGTTTTCTTATCAGAATGAAATTCTTTTTCAAGAACAGATAGTTCTTTTTCTCTACCAATAAACATAGTTTCTCCTATACTGAAAAATAATTCAGTGAATATATTTTCAGTATAATGTATTATCTATAGAATTCAACTGATATTCCTGTAACAGATATTATGCAATTCTGCTTTTTTTCTGTTATATAAACTGACCGGTAATACTGTCTTTATTATTTCTGATTTCTTCAGGAGTACCGTTAGCGACTATTCTGCCTCCATCCTTTCCTCCCATCGGTCCCATATCGATGATGTAGTCCGCATTTCTGATGACATCCAGGTCATGTTCAATGACGACTACAGTTGCGCCATTATCGATCAGACTCTGGAATACATTCAGAAGTGTTCTGACATCCTGCGGATGCAGACCGATGGTAGGCTCATCAAATACAAACAGGGAATCTGACTGTCCTTTCCCCATTTCACTGGCAAGCTTCAGTCTCTGTGCCTCACCACCAGATAGTCCCGGTGTTTCTTCTCCTAGTGTCAGATACCCTAAGCCAAGATCATGTAATACCTGTAATCTCTTCTGCAACAGAGACAGGCCTTTGCAGGCAGTAAGTACTTCATCAACACTCATATTCATCAGATCAGGCAGGCTGTATTCCTTGCCATCTTTTGCTTTTCTTAATACTTCATAGGCTTCTCTGGAATATCTTGATCCATGACAATCCGGACAGGTGATATCTACATCCGGAAGAAACTGCACATCTAAAGAAATCTGACCTGTTCCATCACAGGTAGGACATCTTAATTTACCTGTATTGTAAGAGAAATCACCTGCCTTATAACCATGTTCCTTTGCATAAGGGAGTCTTGCATATACTTTTCTTAATTCATCATGTACACCGGCATATGTTGCGACAGTAGAGCGTACATTGATTCCAATAGGTGTTGCATCGATCAGCTTTACCTGACGAATATCACCTGCTTCTATGGACTTTACATGAGAAGGCAGTTTCTCATTATGAATCTGTGCCTGTAAAGCAGGAATCAAGGATTCCAGAACCATTGTGGTTTTCCCTGAACCACTGACACCTGTTACTACAGTAAGTCTTCCTTCCGGTATTGTTACATCCAGAGGATGAACCGTATGAATGACATCTGTGGTCATATGAACCGATCCTCTTTCAAATAGTGCCGACGCATCCGTAACCGGACGTATTCTGGATTCATAGTTATCCGAAAGATAAGGACCGATAACAGAACATGGATTCTGTTCTATTTCATTGATAGTTCCCTGTGCGATTACAGTTCCACCTTCTGCACCTGCACCTTTCCCCATTTCAATCATGGAATCCGCATGTTTTAATACCTGTGTATCATGATCTACAAGTATTATTGAATTCCCGTCATTCTTTAAATCATCCATAACCCCTGTTAATCCCTTCAGGTTATATGGATGTAAGCCTATGCTTGGCTCATCCAGTACATAGAGAACACCTGTGGTTCTGTTTCTGACGGCTCTTGCTAACTGGACTCTCTGTCTTTCACCAGTGGATAATGTAGATGCTGCTCTGTCTAACGAAAGATAGCCTAAGCCAAGATCCATTAATCTCTTGGATGTATCCAGAAAGGATTCACAGATATTTACTGCCATAGGTTTCATTTCTGCAGGCATGGAGTCAGGAACTTTCTTCACCCAGTTAATGAGATCAGCCAGAGTCATCGCAGTGGCATCAGCCAGGGTGATTCCACATACTTTTGGAGCTCTGGCTGCTTCACTTAGTCTGGAACCATGACAATCCGGACATATATCTTCTTTCAGATATTTGGATACTCTCTTCATGCCCTTTTCATCTTTGACTTTGGACAAGGCATTCTTTACTGTATTCACAGCACTGTAATACGTAAAATCCATCTCACCTTCCTGCTGGGAATTCTTATTGAAGTATGTCATATGTTTCTTGACCATCGGACCATGATAGACAATTTCCTTTTCTTCATCAGTCAGATCCTTGAAAGGAACATCTGTTCGAACACCCATCTTCCTACAGACATCCTTCATCAAAGACCACATCAGTGTTCCCCATACAACGACAGCACCATCATCGATAGACTTGTTCTGGTCTGGGACAAGGGTTGACTCATCAACGGTTCTGATGATTCCTGTTCCCTGACAAGTCGGACAGGCACCTCTGGAATTAAACGCCAGATCCTCTGCCCCGGGTCCATAGAATTTCGCTCCACACACCGGACAGGTAATTTCCTTCATGGCTGCTACATTTAAGGAAGGAGGGCAGTAATGCCCATTCGGACATTTGTGACTGCCTAGTCTTGAAAACATTAATCTAAGAGAATTCAATAACTCTGATAAAGTTCCGAATGTACTTCTGACACCCGGAACACCCGGTCTCTGCCTTAAGGCAAGGGCAGCCGGTACATATTTCACATCTTCTACATCCGCTCTTTCTGCCTGGGTCATCCTTCTTCTGGTATAGGTAGATAAGGATTCCAGATATCTTCTGGAACCTTCCGCATATAAAACACCTAAAGCTAATGAAGATTTACCGGATCCGGATACACCTGCGACAGCTGTAATCTGATTCAAAGGAACATCCACATCGATGTTCTTTAAATTATGTACTTTAGCACCACGTACTTGAATGGCGTCTGGTTTCTTACTCATATGTTCTCCTTAAATTACATACAGAATACTATACTATGAACTCCGTTAACCATATATCAGAGAATTCAATAAACCTTCACATTACAGGCACTGTTTCTTCAGATACAGACAGTATCTTTATAACTGTCAGATGAAAAACATCTGATAACAATCATTCATAAAACTTCCCCCCAAAGAGAAATTCAGCATTGTGCACCGCATGATGCTGTTTTTCTGTTATGATCACTTTTATGAATACAACTTTCTATGAAGGAAATGATCATCTTCTGATATTTATCGGAGAAGAAGATATAGATAAGATCAGAGAGAATCTGAAATGTTCGGTTTTATTTGTGAGTGACTTTGACTGGAATGATGCATTAACTCCATGGCCTGCAGAGAAAGTATTTAAAAAGGGTAAAGGCTTTGGCGGTCATGCGGATCAGTTATTACAGGAAATACTATCTTTGAATATCTGGCATCGGGAATGGAAAAGACGTACGATTGCGGGCTATTCTTTAGCTGGTTTGTTTGCACTATATGCATGTACTAAGACAGACAGGTTTGATGGATGTGTGTCCTGTTCCGGATCCTTATGGTATGACGGGTTTCTGGAGTATATAAAAGAGAATCCTGTACAATGTAAGTATGTGTATCTTTCTTTAGGAGATCTTGAAAAGAACAGTTCTAATCCAAGGATGGCACAGGTAGAAACCTGTCACAGGAAAATGATTCAGATTTTATCTGCGTATACAGACTGTATCTTTGAGATGAATGAGGGGAATCATTTTCAGGATCCGGAAGGAAGAGTCAGAAAAGGCATAGAATGGATGGAGAAAGAATATGAAAAAGTATCTGGTATTTGACTGGGGTGGAACAGAGATCAAGTATGCATTGATGAGTGAAGATGCCGAAATCATGGATAAGAATGCAGTACCTTCTCCTTTGAAGGAAGATACGAGAGATATCTTTATATCTATGCTGGATGATGTTGTCTCTTTATATCAGGAGGATATATCCGGTATTGCCATATCTTCACCAGGTATTATTGATGCTGAGAAAGGAATCATAGAAGGTGTCAGTACCTTTCCATATATGAATGGATTTTCTGTAAATGCATTAGAAGAAAGATACCATATGCCTGTAACAATCGACAATGATGCGAAGTGTGCAGCTATGGCAGAATTATGGAAAGGTTCTTTAAAGGATGTACAGAATGGTGCTGTATTGATTATCGGTACCCATTTAGGCGGTGCCTTGATCCTGGATGGGAAGATATACAGAGGCAGACATAACAGTGCCGGAGAGTATTCTTCTGTATGCATAGGGAAGGATCTCTATGCGGATCGTTTAGGGACACCTTTATTATGCAGAAAGGTATCTGAGAGTCTTCATCTGGATCATGTATGTGATGGCAGGGAAGCATTCACTTATATAAATCAGGGTAAGGGAACAGACGCATTGCATGCATATACGGATGCTCTTTCTGTATTCCTGTTTGATCTGAATATGATTCTGGATCTGGAAAAGATAAGCATTGGCGGAGGAATATCGGCACAGGATATGTTTATGGAAAGCTTAACAGAGTCTGTAAAGAAAACAGCAGCTTCTCATCCTGATGTGAAACAGGGTGTTAAGCTGCCTGTACCTGTTATTGAAGCATGCCGGTATCATAATCAAGCAAATGTCATAGGTGCTTTATACTGGCATATGCATCATTCTGTACTTTGATCCGGGGAAGCTAAAGGAGTAGGTTCTACAGAAGGTGGTTTAGGTCCGAATACATGAGAATAGTAGTCATTCTCTAATACACCTCTGCAGTAATTCATCTTATTGCGTACAATGGCACTGATGTTCTGTACATAGGTGTTCTTTTCTTCATCACTCATAGTGACACCATCTGCTAAAGTGAATGAACCATTTCCTGATAAATAGGTTCCTTTATCTGTCTTCCAGTCATAGTTCATATTGAATACTAATGGAGATGCATCAGAGAAGACATCTCTTCCAGGCAGGAGTCTGCTGTCCCACTCTACCCCAAAGAGATTGCTTAAGGTAGGAAGAATATCGATAGATGATACAGGTGTATTTACCTGTATCGGATCTTTATCTTCTAAAGATCCGGACCACAGAATCAGACGGTTATGATCTCTTTGTAAGTAATTGGTAATATGGAAACCATATAATTCATCCAAGGAACCGGAATTATCATTATCCAGTCCATAAGGAAAATGATCTGCGGATAAGACAATAACGGTATCATCCGCAAGATGATTGTCTTCTAATGTCTGTACAAGGTATGTTAAGGCATCTTCTAGTTCCAGGTTAGCGGCGATATAGGCTTTTACTTCATCACTGTAAGGAAGATCCTGTACCTGTTCCTGATGTTTCTTTGACATGGCATTACCGCCCCAGCTGTAAGGATTATGACCGCTGACAGACATGTAATAAATGTTAAATGGTTTCTTATCATGAATGTAGTAAGGCAATGTTCCCTGCATCAATTCAAGATCTGACTGCGGCCATTGTTTCGATACAAACTGTTCCACACCATTGCCATAACCGAAGAAACCATGAGAATAACCAAGGTTATTATGAGTGATGTTTCTGCTGTAATACGTATAGTCATTGGCATGGAATGCCCAGCCGTCATATCCCAGTCGGTTTAATTGTGATCCCATGGTCATATAGTTATTATGATCTGCGGTTAACTTTAAGGAAGAACCTCCTCTGGTAGGCATTAAGCCAAAGATATTCTCATATTCTCCTCCGGTTGTGCCGGCACTGGCAGGCTGGTAATAGTCATTGAACTGTATGCCTTTAGTAGCTAAACGGTATAAGGTAGGTGTAAGGGTTGGATCAATGACGTGATCAGAGAAAGCTTCTGCGGATATAAAGATCAGGTTCTTGCCTTTGAATAAACCTGTATATGCATTTTCTTTAGATGGTGTTAAGGAACTGACATAAGCATCCATATTCTTTAAGGCTTCATTATCTGTCTGATCAGATAAAGACTGGAAGTCTATATCCATTTTGGAATACCCATATTGTACTGGTTCAGGTGAAGAGGTTTTTTCTGGTTTTGTATCTTCTGTTTCAAAAGCAACATCTTCTTTTCCTTCATTAGCATGTTCAAGATCCATAACACCTGAGGCAAGCAAACCAAAGCCTTTGACGGCATTCTGATAGTTATATTCCTTTGTATAGAGATTAAATAATGAGGAATCAGATCCTATGCATAATAATGCGGCAGAGAAAGAGAGAATGACAGATAATGTGCCATAGATAAACTGTTTTATATTGATAGCTTTATTCTGATCGAATTTATGATTAAAGATCAGATAGAGAATCAGAGGTAAGGCAAATAAGAGAATATGAATTATTCCATTAACACTGAATATCATGGAGATTATCTGATCAGAGAAGCCTCCAGCCGCATCTGCGGCACCCGCAAAGATGGTTGTGACATCATAGAAGATCTTGAAGGTTAAATAAATAAAGTAGGCTATGTTGTACCAGATCATGGCAAGAATCTGAATCAGGATTTTCAGTCTTCTGTTTACTTTACAACTGGTGGATAAAGATGTCAGTATCGTTAAAGATAATCCACAGGTAATGGAAAAGAAGAGAATGGTAAAGAAGCCTGTAACAGTTAAGTTCTTAACAGTAGAAAGATTCAATACAATCTCAGAATAAAAGAATACAAGTGATATCCACAGGATAGAGGATACCTTTTTCAATACATTTTCTGACATAAAAGTATTTTATACCAGATATGCAGGAATGCATCAGCGTGAATCCACACATTAGCGGTAATGATACAAACCGGGCTGGATAGCTGCTTTCAGCATAGTATCTCTATGCTGAATCAGAATGATAAGTTCTGATTTGGTAATCAGATCTGTTTCTAATCGGAAGTTAGTCGACATGTCGACCTAATTCCGGATAGAAGAATAAAGAATCAGGTATCCGATACGGTAATGTGATGCTTTTTATACAGATTGCATAGAAAACTCATGACTGATAAAATCAATCTGTTAACTGTTTATTATATTGGGGATGAAAGTATGACAGTAGAACAGCAATTCATAATTCAAGTGCTTTCTGATTTTTTGAATAATCGTAAAACAAGTCAAAAAAATGATTTTGACTGGGTAGAAATATGGACGCTATCACGACAGCACCAGATAGGTGGAATCGTGTATTATCAATGTAAAGATTTTATCCCTGATAATGTACGTTCCTACTTTGACAAGGAATATAGTGCTTCTGTCTATTATTACTTAAATCGACAGGCAGATATGTCTGCATTAGATTCAGCATTCAGAAAAGAGAATATTCCTTATTTTATTGTTAAAGGATTAGCAGTTTCCGTATATTATCCGGTTCCGGAATTACGAACAATGGGTGATACAGATATTGTTGTACATCCAGAGGATCGCAGTAGAGCAAGAGACATGTTAATCCAGAATGGCTTTCATGAAGAAAAGGCATTTACTGATACAGAATGGCACTATTCACATCATGAGATGGATTATGAGCTGCATGATCACCTGCTTTATGATGAAACTGTTAATGAAGGTAAATTTAAGGATTTCATTAATGATTACTGGGATTATGTTCAGGATAACAAATTAGATCCGAATTTCCATTTCCTGTTTTTACTGATTCATCTCCGCAAGCATTTAATGAATTCAGGCGTCGGCTTCAGACAATTCATGGATGTAGCAGTGATGATAAAGAATGAGAAAAAACTGAATTGGAAATGGATTCAGGAAAAACTGGAAGAAATAGGTTTAATGGAATATGCATCTATTTGCTTTGGATTTATCAAAAAATGGTTTGGAATAACAGCACCAATTGAAGTCAAATATCCGGATGATGAGTTCTATAATCTTGCGACAAAGGCAATTTTTTCGAACGGAATCTTTGGATTTGATAATGTAGAAAACAAAGGAAATTCAGCCGTAAATGATACAAGAAAATATAATAATTCTCGTATGTCTGTTCTTCTAACAGGTATAACAAGAGCATTCCCTCCATACAAATATATGAAGGAATGGAAACAGTACTCGTATGTTGATGGCAGACCATACCTGATGCCAGTTGCGTATGTGCATAGATTGGCAAGAGGTATCAGAGATTTTTCAGTAAAAAAGAAATACATAAAGATTTTCTTCCCTTCTGATAGTGAGGTACAGAAGAGAAAAAAATATCTGGAACACTGGGGATTATAAAATCATAGTTAGAAAAGAGGATTGCGATGAAAATCAATGATGGATTTATGCTTCGGAATGTTGGTGGAGAAAATGTAGTTGTAGCTATAGGAGAAGCTTCTGATCATTTTCATGGAATGATCCGTTTAAATGATTCTGCGGCTTTTCTGTGGAAAAAATTAAAGGATGGTGCAGATACTAAGGATAAGTTGATTGATGCACTTATTTCCGAGTATGGTATTGACAGAGACAGAGCAGAAAAAGGTGTTAATTCTTTTATAGATACACTTGAGAAAAACAAGGTTTTGGTTAATGGATGATAATAGCGTTGAAAAAACGAATATTAAGGAAGAACTTCTTAAAACAGGGAAACTGATTTATCCGATCAGGGGCGTGTCAATGCTGCCGATGTTAAGGCAGAATTCAGACTGTGTTGTCATAAAAAATGCAACCTATGAAGATGTAAAACCTATGGATGTTGTGCTTTACTATAATCCAGATCGTGATGTCTATATTCTTCACAGGCTTTTATGGAAGGAGAGAGATCATGGCATGAACTATGCAATGATCCTTGGTGATAACTGCATCAGTCTGGAAAAAGTGCCGGAAGATTGGATTATTGGTAGATTGACTTCATTTTTTCGTGGAGAAAAAGAAGTACTGATTACATCCAGAGAATATCAGTTATATGTTTCAACATGGGCTAAACCATGGAAAATGAGAGTAACTGCACTAAAAGTAAAGAATCATGTGCACAGAACAGGTGGAAAAGTAAAGAAAATGATCAGAGGAAACAATGGCAGGTAAAGATAAAAATACTTCTACATTGCAATGGATTTTCAGAATTACTGGTAAAGATAATAAACGAGTTTTTCTGATTCTCTGCATAGAGACTGCCCAGGCTGTGTGCAGTCTGACTCTTGCTATGGCACTCAGAAAATTTATTAATGCAGTTGTGGCAAAAGACACAGTTTCATTTCAGCATGGGGTTGTGTTTTTACTCAGCCTTCTTCTGGTGATGATTGGATTATCTTCAGGACTCAGATTCCTGAAGGAATATACGACAACTTCTGTATCAAAAAAATTCCAGTTAAGAGAACTTCAGGAAATATTAAACAAGTCTTATGCAGAAGTAATCGGAATTCATAGCGGTGAATGGATGAATCGTATTAATTCTGACGCAGATGTGGTTTCCGGTGGAGTAACGAATATAGCTCCTAATGTGTTCTCAATGTGCATAAGATTAGTTGGAGGACTGTATCTTCTTGTAAGATTGATACCTGAAGTCGCCTATATTATCATCCCCGGAGGATGCATATTGGCTTTTTTGACATTTCTTTTTAGAGGAAAGTTGAAAAGGCTTCACAAGGAACAGCAGGAAGCACAAGGAGTATTTCGTGTTTTTCTTCAGGAGAGACTGCAGAACCTGTTGGTGATTCATTCATTTTCCAAAGAAAAGGATGTCATGGAAGGAGGCAATACCAAACAGGAAGCATATCGTCAGAAACATATCGCAAGAGATAATTTTTCCAACATCTGCAATGTTGGCTTTGCGATTGTTATGGATGGTGCCTATATACTAGGCATCTGTTATTGTGGCTATCGTATGCTGAAGGGAACAATGGAATACGGTACATTAATAGCTGTGATGAATCTGGTGGCACAGGTACAGTCACCTTTTGCCAACCTTTCTGGATACATTCCCCAGTATTATGCAATGTTAGCAAGTGCAGAAAGACTTATGGAAGTGGAATCTTATGCAGATGCTTTCACGGAACCACCATATGACACAACATATGTTTCTGATTTTTATAATAATGATTTAAAGAGTATAGATCTGAAGAATGTTTTCTTTTCATATACAGACCATTCAGGCAACATACAGCAGGTACTGCATGATTTTAGCGTAACGATACCAAAGGGATCAATCACGGCGGTGACAGGCCCGTCAGGATGTGGGAAAAGTACTATGCTGAAGATATTAATGTGTTTGTATCCATTGGAAAGTGGAGAATGTGTTTTATCAACTTATAAGCAAACTATTCCTCTTACTGGGAAATGGCGAGGATTATATGCATATGTTCCTCAGGGAAACCAGCTGATGGCTGGTTCTATCCGGGAAATAATTACATTTGGTAATAAAGATCAGTTTTATGATGAAGAAGGTATCTGGAAGGCTTTAGAAGCAGCGGACGCTGATGAATTTGTAAAAAAGCTTCCTGATCAGCTTGATTCTGAATTAGGAGAACATGGAAATGGGCTATCCGAAGGACAAGTACAGCGTTTGGCTCTGGCAAGAGCAGTATATGCAGGGCATCCGGTACTTCTCTTGGATGAAAGCACAAGCAGTCTGGATGATCAGACTGAAAGAAAAGTTTTGACAAATATTAAGAAACTGACTAATTGTACAGTAGTTCTGGTGACACATAGAAAAGCACCGCTTGGAATCTGTGATATGCAGATAGACATGGAGAACTTATGAAGTTTAAGATTGCAGGGAAGTCATTCAGCTATGAACCTAAACCTGAATGGAAAAATATGCTTGAAGCACAATATAGTGACTTCTTATTAGATGAGGATGAACCGGTAGATTTTGTGATTTCTGAAGACAGAGTTGAAGAAAACCGTTCAATCATGAATCATCGTGATTATCAGTCGTTGCCCGTAGAAATTGAGATGGGATCTCTTCAGATAGCAATAATTGACTTGTTAAGGCCATTTGGGAATCTGTTGATACATTCCGCAGTCGTTACAGTTGATGGCGAGGCATATGCATTTACAGGGCACTCAGGCATAGGTAAGAGCACGCAATGTCAGCTATGGCTGAAGCACTTCGGATCCAGATCTTATATACTGAATGGAGATAAATCTTTTTATCAGAGAAATCAGGAAGGCTGGACTGTATATGGCACTCCATGGAAAGGAAAAGAAAGAATCGGCATTAATGGTAATGCACCATTAAAAGGTATTATTTATCTTTCCCAGGAACCTGTTAATAAAATTGAAAAATTAAGCAAGCAGGAAGAAATAAACAGATTGATTAAACAGACATATATGCCAAGATATGAAAAGGAGATGGATCAGCATCTTCTTCAGATAGAACAGTTTGTAAATGAAGTAACTGCTTATTCTTTACAATGTACAATTTCTGATGAAGCTGTAACACTGGCTTATAAAGCCATTAATCAACAATAGATCATAGAGAAGGGAAGTCGGGATATATAAAGTCCTGACTTTTGTTGTTCTTTTCTGATGGCAGTGTAGACTATATATCTTTAGAAAATACCCCTTGCATTTTTTGAAACGAGGGGGGTAAACTAAGAGTCATAAGATCATTAGAAAGGGGAATGATTATGAAAAAGTATACTGATCCGGAAGTCAAGATTGTAGAATTTGATGATAAGGATATTGTCCGCACATCTGGTGGTACTATTGGTATAGGTATTTCTGATACACCGGCAACAGGCGGAGGAAGATAATCTAATTCCTCAGCATAACAGTTAAGCAGGAGATGAATTGAAGATTCTCCTGCTTTTTATAATGAACATACGAAAATCATTGCATATGAAATATTGCATCCACCATGCGGGGGGGATATACTACAAGTGTGTTTATAAAACACTTTTATAAGTGTATTAGAGGGGAGGGAGATTATGAAAAAGTATGCAGATCCTGAGATCAAAATTGTAGAATTTGATGATAAGGATATTGTCCGCACATCTGGCGATAGCGGAATTAGTGTTGGTGGTAACACTGGCATTGGAATTGGCACAGGAGAGCCGCCGACCTCTGGTTCATAATTCTTTAGAGTTAGTAAAGCAAAGCAGAAATTTCAGGTTTCTGCTTTTTATATGCTTTCACATAACCAGGATGAATCATGACTAGCTGGGCACGACCATATTCTTCCAGTTCTGTAACAGGTACCTGTGGGAATCTTTTCTTCATGAATGCTATATCCTGTTTCCTGTCTCTTTTCTCTTTACTGCCATACCAATAGGTAATCTTTGTTGAAAGAGAAGGAAGAGGATCAGGTATTTCATAGTTATTACATGACCAGAAGACATTGTAGTTGGTTTTAGAAGAAAGATGATGTTTCTCAAAATCAAAGATACGGTTGTAGTATGTATCTTTATCTTCTCCTTCTGGTGTCCATTCTTCTGGTGGCATTATTGCCTTCATGATGTTGATATTCAATGTACCTAAAGGTATGAGACAGAAGTCTCTGTAAGATATGAACCGGCATAACCACTTTGGATATTGGTATGGTGTAATGCCAGCGTCGATCAGGGCATACTTTACAGGTATCAGTTGATGAGAGAGAAGATATAAGGCAGTGGAACCTCCCATACTGACGCCATATAAGGCATATAGTTCTGTGATACCTCTTTGTTTTAAGGCATCCACTGCTTTATGTGCATAGTCTTCAAT
>CAZHUX010000028.1:0-8179 GCA_964535445.1 uncultured Galactobacillus sp.
TCTGAATATTTCACGTAATGAAGATGATAATATCAGTGCCATATTGATTAAGACATTGTAAGGGAGGGGATAAGCTATGATGCATGAAGGAGATCTGCTTGATGGCAAATACAGAATTCTGCATGAAATAGGCCATGGCGGCATGTCCGTAGTCTACCTTGCAATTAATGAAAGAGCCAATAAAACATGGGCAGTTAAGGAAGTCAGAAAAGACGGCGGTAATGATAAGTCAGTTGTAAGTCAGGGACTTGTGGCTGAAACGGAGATGTTAAAGAAACTCCATCATGAACATCTTCCAAGTATAGTAGATGTCATTGATACAAAAGACAGTTTCATTATTGTCATGGATTATATTGAAGGCGGATCCTTACAGAAGAAGATGGAGAAGGATGCCGTAACCAAACCGGGGACAAGAGGAGCTCAGGATCCTGAGGATGTTATCCGGTGGTCCATGCAGTTATGTGATGTGCTTGGCTATCTGCATTCACGCAAGCCTCCGATTATCTACAGAGATATGAAGCCTTCCAATGTCATGCTGCAGCCGGATGGTAATGTATCATTAATAGACTTTGGTACAGCACGTGAATATAAGAAGACAAGTACCAGTGATACAACCTGGTTAGGTACAAGAGGTTATGCAGCACCGGAACAGTTTGGTGGTCATGGTCAGACAGATGCCCGTACGGATATCTATTGTCTTGGGGCTACGATGTATCATCTGTTAACCGGATACAGTCCTGCTGAGACACAGTTCATTATTTATCCGGTAGGACAGTTAAGACCGGAGTTAAAGGGATCTGGTATTGAAAAGATTGTGGCCAAGTGCTGTCAGCCTGATCCGGCTAACCGTTATCAGAATTGTGCTGAATTAATGTATGCACTGGAACATGTGCATGATGAAGATGATGAAGTACGCAGACAGAGAGATAAGAAATGGCACAGGTTTGTAGGAAGTCTCTCTTTAACAGTTATATGCTTTGCATTAGCAATTGCCTTTAACTTCCTGACTGGTTATCAGAAGAAGTCAACTTATCAGGGATATCTTGATAAGGGAGATAATGAAGGATCTGCAGTAGATGCAGTCAGTGACTATAAAGAAGCAATGGATATAGATCCGGAAAGACCGGAAGCATATACCAAACTGCTGAATGCTGTATATAACGATGGGGTTATCTCTGATGATGACAGAACTATGATATTAACCTGCCTGAACTCTCAGGGTAGTAACAGAAGATCAGGGAGAACCAATATAGAGTCGTTGAAGGACAGTGATGCATCAGCATATGCATCCTTCGAATATGAATTAGGTACAGCATACTATGTTGGATCGGATGCATTGGTAAATGAAGCAAATACCTGTTTCACCAATGCTCTGAATACAGGAACCTTATCTGATAAAGAAAAGAAATTAGCTACTACATATCAGACATTAACCCAGTACTATGCACAGATTGCCGGTAAGGGAAGTAATGAAGAAAACAGTTCTGATCGTTCTTTATCAGATGATCAGCCATATGCAGATTTATGGAATGCATTATATGCATTAGTCAGTGATAAAGATACTGTGAATGAGTTATCCGGAGGTCAGAAAGCTTCCTTGGCTCTCTATCGGGAAGCATGTCGTCAGATTGGCAGTCATATAGTTGATCTGAAGAAGGAAGGTGTTTCCATGGAACAGATGGAAGCAGTAACCAGTGAAGCAATGGAGTATGTAAATACGGTTGGTTCTGATACAGATAACAATCTGGTTAATCAGCTTCAGACAGCTATACAGCAGGCACAGAATGCTATGGCTAGTTCTAATGCAGTATCAGGAAGCGTACCTTCGTCTTCCCGGGCGGAAGGAGAGTGATATTGTGAATTCTATTGAAATATACAATCTGCTCAGCAGAACCTTCCTGATTCTGGCAATACTGTTTGCGGCATTAACAATCTTCTTAGGATTTCATGATCATATAAGAGAAATCTTTATGATTAAGACAGGAAGAGCACAGAAGATAACAACAAATCAGATGAATAAGAGAAACATGGAGACAGGAAGACTCCAGACAGATTATTCATTTGAAGCTAACACGGAAACAGGTACTGGTAAACGTACTACATTCTTAAACAGGACGAATGAACAGAAGACACCTGAGACTACTACTCTTCATGTACAGAATACAGGACAGACTCCTAAACAGAGGAATACAGCTTCTCAGGATATACAGAAAGCACCTGTTAATAACAGATCTGACTTTAAAATTACAGAAAATGTAATGATTATTCACACAAATGAAACTATTGAGTAATAAAATAGAATAGATAAACAAGGGGGAATTGTTTATGAAGAAGAAAACAAGAAAGGGATTACAAATAACCAGAAGTATATCTGCATTACTTCTTTCTATTGGTATGGCAGTACAGCCAATGGTACCAGCCATAAGTCCTTTAGTAGTGATACATGCAGAACCTGGTGATACAGGTGAGACAGGCGAGACACCGACAACTACTGAGACACCTACAACATCACCAGAAGCAACGGCAGCTCCTACACCGACATCGACTGCAAGTCCTACGGCATCTACTGAGCCAACAGAAACGCCATCAACAGAACTTTCTATTGGTGATGATGATGTAAAATTTGAAGAAACTAATGGCAGAGTGACAAGTGTTAAAATTCATATTAATGGGGATACTTCTGCTGTTAAAAAAGTATCTGTAAATTATGACATAAATAATACTCAGAATGTGACTCAGGGTAGTCTGAATGGGAATGGTGCTGACTGGGATTGGACAACTGATTTCGGAACCGATAATGCAATAACAAATTATGAAATTAAATCTATTGACGTTAAGGATGCTAATGATGTTTCTCTTTTACATCAGGAGTTTACAAATAAGACATTTTCTGTTGATAAGATAAATTTTAGTATTGAATATAAAAAGGAAAATGATAACGATGCCAATTATACAAAGGCAGTTATTACTGATCCGGCAACTGATAATAAAGATTTCACATTAGCTTTTTATAAAGAAAATGAACCGAATAATAAAGTTTCTAATGATTATTCTGGAACATTTGAAAATGGCAATGCCACAGTAGATTTTTCAGATTTTGTACAAAGTCATGCTGATGCTGCTAATGCTGGAAATTATATTGCGAAGATACACTATGGTAATAAAGATTACATTCCAACAACTAACGCAGAAGAGAATGAATTAACTATTACACAGGCACCATATGTAATTAGCTCTTCCATAAATAACAGAAGCAAATTAACAAATGGAGATGTAACTGTTTCTGTCACATTAAATGAAGCTTTGAATGAAGATGGCTTATCATTAAAGCTTGATGATAATAGACAGATTATTTTGGGCAAAGTAGATAATACCAATGAGTATAAGGGCACAATCAGCGAAGACGGAACATACGATCCTTCCAGCTTCGAGTTAGTAGGTAGTGATGATAGTGGAGTAAGTGTACAGAATGTAAAAGCATTACAAGGTAATGCATTTACTATTGATAAAAGAAGTCCGGATATAACTGATATTACTGTTATCAATAATAAAGATGGCAACCCGCTTTCACCAAGTAATGATACATTTGTAACAACAAAAGATGATACTGGTGTAAGGGGTTTTACAGTAAAAGTTACAACAGATGAGGACTTAGATGATGGCGGATTGACCATTAAATATAAGCTGAATAATAAAGATTCTGATCCGATAAATGTATCACATGATGAAAATAATAAAAAATCCTATAGTTTTACTTTCACTGGTAGTGGTGTTTATTCAGACTTTAGTTTTCACGACGGTAAAGACGCAGCTGGAAATGAAGTAAAACTTGACACTACCAAACCTGACATTACCAACTTTATTAATAATGTTTATAAAATAGATGATGTTCCACCTGAAATAAATGTAGATAATATTAAAGTTTTAGTTGATGGCAAAGAAGCTGATAAAAACAATATTAGCTTTGGTAAATCAAATATTAAATATCAAATTAATATAAGTGATAGTTTATCTGATCTAAAGAAGAATAATAATGGCGTTCCAGAGATCAAATATGCTATTGATACTTCAGATAGTTCTAATCTTAATAATTTAACAGATGATGATTGGACCCTTGCTGATAATGTCACAGATAATAATGATGGCAGTTACACTGTAACTATTAATGCTCCTAAAAAGGTTAGCAGGATTTATATTCTTGCTGAAGATAATGTCAACAATCAAAGCAAAGTCGAATTTGTTAAACCTGTTGTAGTAGAATCCGATGCGCCAAACAAACTAGATGTAACTAAAGGTGATAATGATAAAAATGAACTTACTAATCCAGTAAATGATAAACACCAGATTAAAATTTATGCTGAAGATAATACAGCTAACGATTATTCAGGTATTGCAAATATATCTTTCTATTTAACAAAAAAAGGTGATAGTCAAAAGATTAACTTATCTGGACTTGTAAGTGATAACGCTACATTGAGTGAAGATAAATCAACTGCACAGATTTCACGATCTACTAATCCTACTAAAGTTTCTGAATTAGAAAATTATAAGTCTTTATCTTCAGAAGTAACATTGAATGCAAGAAGTAGTGAAACAAATATAGTATTAAATGGTACATATACTCTGCATGTTACAGCGACAGACTATTGTGGGAATTTAAAAGAAACTACGGCTGATGTAACGTTTGATACAGAAGCACCAAAAATTACAGTAGCAATGGATGATAAGACTGTAACGGCAAACAATAATGTTTACTATTACAATGGCAAGAATGCAAAGTTCACAGTAACTGTTAAAGATGAAGATAATGGCAGTGGTGTTGCAAATAGATCTAAACTTACGGTTAGTAGAATTGATGACAATGGCAATGTCGTTGAATCGAAGACGACAGAACTATTTGGAGAAACTTATGATTTTAACCTGGCTAATGAACAATTTAAGGATGGTAAAATCCAAATAAAAGTCGAAGCCTATGATAATGCAGGGAATGAGCAGCAAACATTCAATGGAAATGCTGAAAATCCTGGTCTTATTATAACGAACAGCCAAGATAATACTTCATCGATTGGTGAATTTGTATATGACACAACTGCTCCTGTAGCAACCGTTACTTATGCAGATCCTTCACGTACAGAAAAAAATGTTGTTTTCTATAATGCACGCAGTGCTTTAAAAGAAGCATACGTATCTGTTAATGATACCAACTTCGATTCTTCTAAGATCACTGTGGAATCTGGTGAAGGCTCAACAACATTATTTGTTGAGAATAATAATAGATACGAGACATCATTCTCTAAAGATGGTAAATATCATCTTACTATCTCTGGAACTGATAAAGCAGGTAATCCAGTTGTCGTAAGAGAATCAGATATTACTAATTCGAATGAGGGTTACAAGCAAGATGTTGATTCAGCAAATACGGACAATAAGAGTGTAACTACTGCAAATGAAGTTGTAGTAGATACTGATAGTCCTGTTGTTACAATCACTTACAACAATCCAAGTAATACTGCTTATGTAAGCACAGAAAGTGCTCTGTATTATGGCAGTGCTAATAAAGATAATCAGAGTGTCAGCTTCGCATTCAATGATCAACATGTTGAAGGTTATGATCTTGTAGATGGCGATTTGCATGTTTATCAGAAATTGGATAATACCACAGAAAATATTGATGTATCTAAACATGGTGCAACTGTTTTAATAAAGGATAAAGCGGCAAAGGATGGTACTTATTCATATTCCTTTGATGGATCGGTTGATAGAGCTGGTAACCCTGTAAAGGTTGTAGAGACATATACAGGTGTAAGTGCTACAACACAACAGTCAGAAAATGCTCAGTATCATATCGTAGTAGATAACACTAACCCAGTTGCTTCTATTAATGTTAATGCTCCTCATTCAAGCTATGGAGGAAGAGATTACTACGGAAGTAAAGAAGGTCAAATCAATGCCACGTTTACAGTAACAGAGAATAACTTTGATTCTGATTTAATTAAGTACGGATATGCTGTTAATAAAGATGGTAAGTTTGCTGAGAGTACAGTTAATTGGGAAGATCCAACATCTACATTAGCTGTCAGCGATGGAACCTTTACTGGTGAGACCGGATCTATTACGGGCGATGGTGTATATAAACTCGAAATCAAGGGTCACGATAAAGCAATGAACCCAATCGTTGCTGCTGATGATCAGCTGAAGCATCCTAGTGAAAATGCTGCAGATGCTGAAAAGCTCTGGACGAATGAAAAGGTACTTGATACAGCAGTTAATGCACTCCTTAAAGTAACTAACGTCAGTGGTAATGAATACTTCTCAGTTAACTTTAAAACAGGCTCTAAGGGAGAGAACTTATTCAGAGATGAAAACCAGGCAATAGTAACTGCGGATGCTACAGATGATGAAAGATCACCATATAAGATTAAATACACTCTGAAATCTTCTTTACAGGATGCAAACATTGATCAGACAACCGGTGACGATTTCAAATATGGTAATCAACTGCAGTACACAGTTAATGGAGATCAGAGATTCCATGTGGTATCAGCTTATATTGAAGATATGGCTGGTAACACTGCTAATATAGGAGAACAGACAGAGATTTATCTTGATACTGTTGCTCCAAATGCAGATGATATCAACAAACCACTCGCATCTATCCAGGCACATGCAACATCTAACATCACTGCCAGAACTCCTGATGGTAGAGATCTGTATGCAGACGGTATAAAACTTGATTTCAATATTACTGATCCAAACATTAATGGTAAAATCACAAGTTCAGGTCTGAAAAACATTGTTTATACTGTTAAGGCTGATGGTGTTGTTGTACAGCATCAGACAGGAGAAGAAGATAAACTGGGTAATTCAAACAATCCAAACTTATTTAACTGGCATAAACAAATTACTGTAGATAATGATACTAACAATATCTCAGTAGAGTTCTATGGCTATGATAACGCTGGCCATAAGTCGAATACGGTTTCATACAACTTTGGTATTGATAAGACTGCTCCAGTAATCACTGTTAACTATGACAACAATGATGCCCAGCACGATAAGTACTTCAAGGCTAACAGAACAGCTACTGTAACTGTACAGGATCGTAATATTGATTTCTCCAAGATCAATATCAAGACACAGGTAGGTCATTCTAATCTGTCTGCGGCAGTTGCGAATAGTACAGGTAATGGTAATAACGATACAAGAACATTCACAATCCCATATACACAGGATGGTGACTATACTCTTGATATCAGTGGTACTGATGCTGTGAATCATCCAGCTAATGTTGTCTATAACGGTACTGCTCCACAAAGCTTCACGATTGATAAGACAGCTCCTGTTATCAAAGTATCCTTTGATAATAATGATGTACAGAATGGCAAGTATTATAAGGCAGGAAGAACAGCTACTATCAATATCAATGAACATAACTTCCTTGGTAATGAAGTAAATGTTGATCAGACTGCAACTATCCAGAGAGGTACAACAAGTGTACCTGGTGTCAGTGGATTCTCTACAGGCAGTGACAGTCATAATGCCACAATCAGGTATAACCAGGATGGTAACTATACATTAACTGTTAACTATACGGATATGGCTGGTAATAAGGCTGAACCTGTAACTGTAAGTGAGTTCACAATTGACCAGACTGCTCCGGTAGTTAAGATCGAAGGTGTTAAGAATAATGCTGCTTACAATGGCGAAGTAATGCCAACTGTAACGATTGATGATACAAACTTCAGTTCAGATCTTGCAAGCTTTGTATTGAACGGTATTAAGATCAAGGATCGTTCTAATCTGTTGACAAGCAGAGTAGTCAATGAGTTTGGTGCTACAATCAGATTCGAGAATATCGCTGCTGTTAAGGATAATGATGATGTCTATACTGCTACAGCTGTAGTAACAGACCTTGCCGGTAATGTTACAAGAACACAGGTTCGCTTCTCTGTTAACCGCTTTGGTTCTACATATGATTATGGTAACAGTGCTACCAAGTCATTAATGACAAAGTACTATGACAATAAGACAGGTTCTGTATTAATCAATGAGATTAATGTGAACCAGCTCCATGATCAGAAGGTTTATCTGAACTTCAATGGTGGTACAGAAGAGCTTGAAGAAGGTAAGGATTATAAGATTACAGTCAGTCAGATGGAAGATGGTTCCGGATACAGGT
>CAZHUX010000028.1:8279-24144 GCA_964535445.1 uncultured Galactobacillus sp.
GGTAAGGATTATAAGATTACAGTCAGTCAGATGGAAGATGGTTCCGGATACAGGTTCTACATATGATTATGGTAACAGTGCTACCAAGTCATTAATGACAAAGTACTATGACAATAAGACAGGTTCTGTATTAATCAATGAGATTAATGTGAACCAGCTCCATGATCAGAAGGTTTATCTGAACTTCAATGGTGGTACAGAAGAGCTTGAAGAAGGTAAGGATTATAAGATTACAGTCAGTCAGATGGAAGATGGTTCCGGATACAGGTACACATATGAGATCTTCTCAAGTGTATTCAAGAAACAGGGCACATATTCCATTACCGTACAGTCTGTAGATGAAGCCGGAAACATCAATACCAATGCTACGGTAAAGGAAGGTAATGATGTTGTAGATGTACCGTTTGAGTTTGCGATTGATACAACGAATCCGGTTATCACAAGTACTGAGAATCTGGAACCTGATGTACTCTGGACAAAGACACATGATGCTGAACATACATTCAGCTTCACAACAACTGATAACATGTCATTAAGCAAGCTGACATATGCAGTTGTTGACAGTAAAGGTAATCCGATTGGTAAAGAGGAAACTCTTGATGCGGATCAGTTAAAGAATGCAAACGGCATGGTATCTGTAGATCTGAGATCTGCAAATACGAACCAGTATATCAAGTTAACAGCTGTAGATGCTGCAGGTAATACTCTTACCGCAACGTACTCTATCTACATGAACGCAAATGCGCTGTCGCGTGCATGGCACTTCTACTGGTACATATTCCTGCTTGTAGGTGCAGGTATTGTAATTCTGGTATTCCTGTTAATCAGAAATTCCAAAAATAAGAAAAAAGCAGCGTAAACAGATCATTATATAAAGTGAAAAGGCACGTTGTTCCAGAATGAAAGAACATCGTGTCTTTCTTCTTATCAGGTGTGAATTATGGTTATTAACAATGTCTATGAAGTCATTAAGGAGATCGGCAAAGGAGGAACAGGGGTTGTCTATCTTGCCTGGCATAAGAATCTTAGAAAGTATGTAGTATTAAAAGAGATTCAGGCCGGGACAGGAAATCTTGGTACATTACGCAGAGAAACAGATATCCTCAAGAATCTGCATCATCCTTATTTACCACAGATCTATGATTTCTTCTTTGACAATGGAATTGTATATACCGTCATGGACTATATAGAAGGCAGGGACCTTGAGAAGGTTCCATGCGGTATACAGTTCATCTCAGAAGATGTCATGATACGCTGGCTTCATGAAATGGCAGATGTACTAAGTTATATCCATTCACAGGGTGTTATTCACAGTGACATCAAGCCTGGTAATGTAATACTTACTAAAGAAAATACATTATGTTTAATTGATTTTAATATATCCCTGTATGGCAGAGAGTATGGTAATGTTAAGGGTTTCAGCAGGAACTATGCGTCACCTGAACAGGTGATGATCGCAGAAGCGATTATCAGACGTCAGGTACCGCAGACAAAACTCACCCCGGCATCAGATATATACAGTACAGGTGCTCTTTTCTATCATTTAATGACAGGAAGACTGCCTTACTCAACTAGGCAGAACCCTCCATTATCTGCTCTCAATACAGGGTATTCTGAAGCATTATGCAATGTCATCGATAAATGCATGAAGTATAATCCGTCACAAAGATACAGTGATGGATCAAAGTTATTAAAGGCTGTTAATACATTAAAACGTCATACTGCAGAATACAGACGTATTCTGATAGCACAGGCTGCCTTATGGTTAACCAGTGCAGTATTGATTGGTACAGGTACATACTGTCTTATTAACGGGCATCAGAAGTATGTGAATGAACAGTTCTCGCAAGCATATACAGAGTTTGAAGAAGCTTATGAAACAGGTAATGATGATGCCGTGAATCAGGGATATGATCTTTTAAATCAGTATGGCGATATTCTGAATCATGATGCAGAGAAGAAAGCAGAGATCTTTGAGGCATTAGGTGATCTTTCATGGAATGAAGGAAATTACAGTGATGCGGCAGACTGTTATAACAATGCTGTGGAAACAGAAGACAGTGAAGAAAGACGTATGAATTATGCCCTGGCATTAGCCATGTCTGGTAGTACATCTGAAGCTGAAACAGTGATTAACGGTGTCAATGGAAGTGAGAAAGATCTTCTTTCTGCAACGATTGCCTTACAGGCCGGAAAGTACGAAGAAGCCGCAGAACAATCCTTATCTGTAGTCAAAGACAGTGACAATGCGGATATACGGGAGCGTGCTTATGAGACGGCGGCACAGGCATATGAGAAAAGCGGTGACTTTGAAAGTGCTGTTCATGTATTGGAAGAAGGCGTAAAGGATAACAAGGATCTGAGACAGAGACTTGCGGATGATTACTATATTCTCTCTTCGCAAGGAAGTACGAAGTCCTTACAGACATTCTATGGACAGAAAGCATTAGATACATATCAGGATCTTTATAAAGACAATCAGTTAAATACGAATGGCAAACTGAACTATGTAAAGGTATTAGACAGGTTAGGTCAGTATAAGAAGAGTCTTGATGTATTAAGAGATATGGATGATTCAGATTTCAGAGTCAATATGTATCGTGCCTTTGCCTATGATGCATTAAAGGATGACAGTAAGTGTCTGAGTAATGCCGTAAAGGCATGGGATCAGTATGAGAGTTCAGGTATGAACAATCTGAATGAAAGTGATGATGCGATTGCACAGTTAAAGGAGCTTGCACATGAATGATGAAATGATACTGGGTATTTTTATGATATGTGCAGGGATAGTATTACTGATTGTCTGTCAGATACTTGTTTCTAAAAGAAAGAAGAAGTATCTGAAGGAGGGATGAGATGCGTTGTGCACATTGCGGTAAAGAGATTGGGAATAACCGGTACTGCCCATATTGTGGACATAAGAATGAAGAGGGGAATGAAAGTATGAAGGTATGGCTGATTCTTCTGACAATATTTACAGCAGGTATATTTGTACTGGAAGTGATACAGACAGCCTTATTGTTTGTATAAAAGTTATACAATAATAATAGCTGTTGATCCTTTCAGACAGGTTGTTTATCTGTAATACAGATAGTAACTGATTGAAAGTTTATACTTTAAGCAGAATCATAATTGTAAGCAGAACAGGGGGGATTTATATGAAGAAGCATAAAAAGGTTAAGATCATTATTGCGGTTGTCTCTGTAGCTGTAGTAGCAGCTCTAGCGATAACAGCAGTCATGATGCGTCCGGCAAATGTCTATGCAAGATCCATTCAATCAGCACAGAGACTGGCTGATGCCGGTAAGTATGATGAAGCTGTTCTTGCTTATACGGAAGCGATAGATAAGAATCCGGATGAGGTAGATGGATATCTGGCATTGTCTGATCTGTATGCAGATCATAATGATGTAGATGATGCTGTATCCCTGTTAAGAACAGGTTTATCCAGAACGAACAGTTCACGTATTGAACTGGCATTGAATGTACTGATTCAGGATAATCCGGATATTGAAGAAACATCCGCAAAGAATATTGAAATCAATGATACATTGTTAAATAATACGGCTGACTTTACATATTCCGATTTCAGAAAACAGTATGGCATATCCAACCGTACAGTTCAGGATGATGGTTCTGTAGCAGTTGAAGTACGTGGTATTGAAGGAAAAGTCATCTTTGCGAATACTTCTTCACAGAAGACTGCTGTCAGTGGCAATAATGTAAGTGATAATGCCCAGCCTGAAGAACTGCAGTTAGATAATATCCTGACATTATTCAATGGTGGATCTGAATCCATTACATATGATATGCTCAAGGCTTTGAATCTTGATGATCTGAGCATGAAGAAGGATGATGAACATGGTAATGTCATTCACTTTGTACGTAATGATGCAGATGTGACAATTGCATGTGATGATAGTGGAACGATCACTGATCAGTCATGGAATAAGATCAGTCCTGTTTCCAAGAAAAAGAGAAAAGATAATCAGACTGCTGCGGTAAGTGGAAAGGTACTGGATCAGAAGGGATTAGGTATAGGTAAGGCAACGATCACTGTCAGAAAAGGAACAGCCCAGTCCGGTTCTTCAGTATTAGATACAACCTCTGCATCAGATGGCGCTTATTCGGTAGATTTACCGGCAGGTGATTATACATTTGAAGTAGATGCGACTGGTTATCCGATGTTCTACAAGCAGGTAACGATTGATTCTTTAAAGGATATCAGCGATGTGGATCTGCAGGTAGAAACACTGGATCTCTCCAATAAGATGATCATTGCATTATCTATCACTGGAGATAATCCATTTGATGATTTCCATGGTCATCTGTTTGACGAACCGGCAGGTAATGAATTTGCTGGTACATATTTCGGTGATCCGGAAAGAGGTGTTACAAAGCTGCAGGAAGATGACTTCTCACAGCTTGGCAATGCAGCTCCGGCAGGAACTGTCGATGTCATTCTGGTGGATGATACGATGGCCGGTACATTCTATTACCGTGTACATGATTTCTGGATAGAAGAAAGAACCTTTGCGGAAGCGAACTGCATGGTTACGGTAACGATGCCGGATGGCAAACAGCAGACATTTACTCCTACAAACAGTGATCTCTATGAATGGTGGAATGTCTTCACTATCGTAAATGGAAATATCCAGGTACAGGATACCTATACAGATGACAGGTACAGTTACTGATGAAAACGTTTCTTGAGATACTGTTTGTTATGACAGCGTCTGCTGTACCCGGGATTGTCGTTGGAATCCTGATAGGAAAGCATCTGACGAATGATCATGTTCAGGAAAATCATATGAATACAGAAGAGCTGTTAAAACCAAGCGGCGGCTACTGGATTCTGCAGATTAAGAACATGGAGAATGGGGAAGTGCTTTACAGGATCTTTCGAAAACAGGTGATCCTTGGCAGAACGCTGAACGGGCGTGAACAGACAGGCAGACTGTACATTGGTAATGAGGATTACATATCCCGCAGCCAGTGTGCAATAACTATAACGCCGGATGGATTGTTTCTCAGCAACCTGAGCCATTCCAATGCGACCATGCATAATGGTCGTCAGGTAACAGGTCCTGAAAGAATCAGCAGTGGTGATGAGATCAGTGTTGGTGATCACCGCTGGAGGTTACTTGGAATCAGTCCTGCTATATCATAGAGTAAGGAGAAAGAATGAAGCTGGTGGGGATATTTGCGGTAGTTTTACTGTTTGTGGCAGTATTGGTTTTATATATCCGCAAATCATATAGAAGAAAAAACAGAAATAAACGCCAGCGGGCGGCAGAGAGGCTGGTTAATGAAGAATTATTGGAAGAAAAGATTTCTTTAAAACCAGGGAAAAATGGTTCTCTGAAAAGAAAAATGATTCAGTTAAGCTGGAAAGAGAATGGTGTACATAACTATGTACTGGATCCGGAGAACGGTATCCGGATCGGCAGAAGTCCGCAGGGCAATGATGTGATTGTGGATTATGCTAAGGTTTCTGCCAGTCACTGCATTATCTTTCTTTACCAGAACAAACTGTATGTAAAAGATCTTCGATCCAGTAACGGAACCCGTCTGATCCGTCAGGGACATACCTATGTTCTCAATGACACAGCGGATCTGAAGCGTGGAGACATACTGGATCTTGGCGGAGTGAGATTCAAAATCCGTCCATTCTGGTTTGACGCATCACGTATCTGAGGAAGAAGAATATGCTTTTAATTGTATACAACAAGAAAATATGCAGGGAAGTCGTGCTTCCGAAAATATTTAATGCGGATTATGACCTGCGTTTACCGGCAGATGAATACCGTATGGCGGATTCTCTGTTACTGCGTATGGAAAGTCGTCCGGAGGGATGGGTTCTTCATGATACAAGAGAGTATTCTGTCTGGACAAAAAACCAGAGGGAGAACGCCCATATCCTGAAAGACGGGGATATTGTGAATATCAAGGTAAAGGATAAGGAAGAACTCTTTGTCATGGTGTGTGATCTTCCTTTGACTTTCCATGTCATGCAGAAGTATGATCTGTCTTCTTCTTCTCTTGTGACAATCGGGAAGAATCCTTCATCCATGGTATGTTTTGACTACATGGGACTGATATCAGCGGATCATGGAGAATTAAGACAGAGTCATGGACACTGGTATATTATTGATCACAGTTCCAATGGTATCTTTGTCAATCATATACGGGTGAATCGTTCACAGATATTACGGATGGGAGATGATATACAGATCTTTGGTCTGCATATGCTTTTCCTGTCTCCTTTTTTACTGATTAATGCAAACTGCGGTAATCTGGTAATTCATGGTCTGGAAGATCTGAAGATTCCGGAAGTAGATGTAAACAAGCTCAGATATGGTACGCATACACAGGAATTATTCAATCGTCCTCCAAGAGTAATGCCGTCTCTCTATCATGAAAAAGTAGAAATAGAAGAAGTACCGGCACCACAACAGACGAAGAAGAAACCATTGATGTTAGTAATAGGTCCTTCTGTAGCTATAGTCATTGTATTCCTGATTGGTTTTGCGTTGATATTTATGTCAGATGGCAGCGGTCTGATGATGGTTTCAGGGCTTGTGATGATGATTGGCTCTTCACTCAGCGGGATTATTTTTGCCATATGGAATAGAAAGTATGACAGTGATCAGGAGTTAAAAGAAGAGACCCACAGGTTTAATGCCTATTCTGCTTATCTGATCCAAACAAGCAATCAGATACGTAAGATGTATATGGCTAATACAGCTATGGAACAGCAATTGTATCCTTCTGCAAAACAGGTGATCCACTATGGACGGCATGGCGGCCGCTTATGGGACAGAAGCATCATGCATGAGGATTTTCTGAAGATACGCTTAGGTACCGGTGATGAACCATTCCAGGTAGAGATTGAAGTTCCAAAGCAGAAATTCTCTTTATCTAATGACAGTCTTGCCTTAAAACCGGCAATGGTAGCCAAAGAGTTCCATACGCTTCATCAGGTGCCTGTATGCATTAATCTTAAGGAAATACAGCTGGTTGGTCTGAATGCGGCACATAAGAAGGAACGTTCTGTAGAGCTTATGCATGTGATGGCTGCGCAGATCGCAGCTACACACTGCTATACAGATGTAAAGATGGTATTTCTGTATGATGAAAAGACAGATTCCATGGATGACTGGGAATGCATGCGGTGGTATCCGCATGTATGGAATGAGAATCATTCCATGCGGTATATGGCTGCCAATGATGTAGAAAGACGTGATGTTCTTTTTGATATCGGAAATGTGATCAGAGCCCGTTCTGATCAGAAGAGCAAGGATCCTGTAAAGCCATGGTATGTGATTTTTGTCAGTGATCCCAGTCTTCTGAATGATGAAACAGCTGCGAACTTCTTATGTTCACCACTCCCTTCTTATGGAGTCACGACAATTGTCATGGCTGAAGATCCAAGCCAGTTACCAAGAGGGTGTAACTGCATCATCAATTATGATGGCCGCAATGGCTATATAGAGGATCTCAGTCATAATAACCGGACTGATTTTGTCTCTGATCATATTTCTGTACCGGAGGTTGATGCCTTTGGCAAGAAACTGGCAGATATTCATGTACGTGAGTTAGATGAACATTCCGAAATACCGGAAAGTCTGACATTCTTAGAGATGTATAATGTCCAGAAGACAAATGAACTGAATATAGCGGAAAGGTGGATGAAGAACAGAACATACCTTTCCATGAAGGCTGTGATCGGACGAAAAGCCGGCAATAAAGACTGCTATCTGGATGTTCATGAAAAGTTCCATGGTCCTCATGGTCTGGTCGCAGGTACAACCGGATCCGGTAAGTCTGAAACATTACAGACATATATTCTGTCTATGGCAGTGAATTTCTCACCTGAAGATGTGTCTTTCTTTATCATTGACTTTAAGGGTGGAGGTATGGCAAACCTGTTCCAGAATCTGCCGCACTTGGCTGGTTATATTTCCAACCTTTCCGGCAACCAGATACAGCGTGCCATGATTTCCATTAAGTCAGAGAACGTCAGACGTCAGAAGCTTTTTGCAAGATATGGTGTGAATAACATTAATCTGTATACACAGTTATATAAGAACCATGAAACCGATACGCCTATACCACATCTTTTTATCATCATCGATGAATTCGCAGAGTTAAAGAGAGAAGAACCTGAATTCATGTCTGAACTGATTTCCGTAGCACAGGTAGGACGTTCTTTAGGTGTTCATCTGATTCTTTCTACCCAGAAGCCAAGTGGTACCGTAGATGATAATATCTGGTCGAATACACGCTTCCGTTTATGCCTGAGAGTACAGGATCGTCAGGACAGTATGGATATGCTGCACAGACCAGATGCGGCATTCTTAACACGTGCCGGGGAAGCTTTCTTACAGGTAGGCAATGATGAGATCTTTGAACGTTTCCAGTCAGGCTACAGTGGTGCTATCTATACTGAAGATGGAGAACCATCTGTAACAGCATTGATTGATCGTACTGGTCAGGCTGCCTTCTTTGCGCCTAAGAATACCGCAAGTGAAGCCGGGGTGCATCAGATCACCCAGCTGGATGCAGTGATCAATGAGATTCAGAAGGTATGTGATGAGAATGACTATGCACCAAGCAGACAGTTATGGATGCCTTTATTAAGCAATGAGATCTATCTGAAGGATCTTGTGAAAGATACACCGCATTTTGATAACGGAAAGTGGCCTGTACCTTACAAGGATGAGCATATAGAGATAATTGCAGGAGAAATGGATGATCCGGCTAATCAGAAACAGGAACCGCTGGTGATTGATTTCAGTAAGAATGGTCATCTGGCAATACTTGGTACAGCTGTCAGTGGCAAGAGTACATTCATGCAGACACTGGCATATGCTTTAATCAATCAGTATTCACCAGATATGGTACAGATGTATTTACTGGATTTCTCTTCTCATAAATTAACACCTTTTGCCAGTGCTCCACAGGTAGGTGGGGTCGTGACAGATGAAAACATGGATCGTCTGGATAAGTTCTTCAATCTTCTGAAAGTGATTATGAAGGAAAGAAGACAGGCATTAAAAGGTGGTAGTTTTGATCAGATGGTACGTGTTTCCGGATGGCAGATGCCGGCAATTATCATCATGCTGGATAACTATGAGGCATTCCGAGAAAAGAGTGAAGACAAGTACAATGATCTGATTCTTCAGGCTGCCAGAGACGGTATCAGTGAAGGTATTTATCTTGTTTTAAGTGCAGCAGGCTTTGGCATGAGCGGCATTCCTTCCCGTACCGGTGATAATATCCGAACTGTTGTGACTTTGGAACAGCAGGAGAAGTTTGCGTATATGGATGCTTTGAGAGTCAGTCATATTGATCTGTTCCCTGAAGCAAATGTCCATGGCAGAGGTCTTGCCTTGGCAGATGGACGTGTTCTGGAATTCCAGACAGCATTAGCTTTACCGGCAGAGGATGACTTCTCACGTGGTGAGAAGATCGCTTCTCTTTCTGCAGAGATGAATGATGCCTGGGATGGCAAGCGTCCGCTGAAGATTCCTGAGATTCCTGAAAATCCGACATTAGAACTGTTGAAGAAAGAAGATGGCTGGAATAATTCATTAGAGAAGGGTATTCTTCCTTATGGATGGAATCGTAAGGATGCGTCTGTATATGGTATGAATTTACAGAAGAATTATTGTTACGCAATAGTCGGCAGACACCGCAGCGGCAAGACCAACCTCATGAAGGTTATGCTTGCGGGAGCGTATGCAATGCATGCAGAGACAGTAATTGTTGAAAAGAGCAGTGATTATCCTGAATTTAAGGAACCAGCCGAACAGACAAACAGTACCTATATTCAGAATGCATCGGATCTGTATGCATATCTTGGTCAGTTATTACCTGAGTTTAAAAAGCGCAACATTCAGAAGCGCAGTCTGATGAGTCAGGGCATGGATGAAGAAAGTATTGCGGGAAAGATGTCAGAGAATCCGCCGATTATGATCTTCATATCTTCTATGAATGATTTCCTGGATATGGTTTATAACCATGATGAAACCGTCGGGGATATGAGTGGATTTGTTGAGAATATTACGGAGAAAGGCAATCTGCATAATATCTTTATGATCGCATGCATTGATCAGGAAGAGACAGATGTTATGAGTATGTATACTGCATTTGATAACTTTATTTACTGGCAGAAAGGTATCGCAATAGGCGGCAGTCCGGTATCACAGAAAGTGCTGGATTTCTCATCTCTGTCTTATGCAGATCAGAACAGGAATATGCCTCGCGGCATGGGCTGGGCAGTGAGTGACAGTGAAGAAGGCGGTATAGAAGTTGTGATTCCGCTTATGAAAGGATTTTCACTATGATAGCAATGTTAATCTCTGATCGTAATGAAAAGGAAAGAAATGCAATTCAGAAAATTGCCAGAGAGAAGGCTGCTTTATATACAGATGACTACTGGCAATGGATTCAATGCAGATCAGGCAAAGAGGTCAAGAGTATTCTTGAAAAGGGAACGCATGTAGATCTCTTCTGTATGGATGTTACGGCTGAAGATATTCTGGAAAGCCTGGAAGAAGTCAGAAACAGTTCACCTTCTTCTTACATTATTCTGGTAGCTGATGCATCGGTTTCTCCGCTTTTGTATATGAAACCATCTATCAGAGCTGAAAGTTTAATGTTAAAGCCTTTGAGCAGAGAACAGCTGGATCAGACATTAGGCGAAGCGGTCAGTCTCTATGTCAGCCGTTTCTCCAAAGATGAGGATCCTGATGTGTTTGTCTTAGAGAGCAGAGGATCCAGGCGTCTGATGGAATATGAAAAGATACTCTATTTTGAGGCCAGGGAAAAGAAAGTATTCCTGAATACAGGTTATGAAGAATACGGATTCATGGATACACTGGATCATCTGAATGAAAAGCTGAATGATCGTTTTCTCAGAGTTCATCGCAGTTTCCTGGTAAATAAAGAGAAGATTCTGGAAGTGTATTTATCACAGAATCGTATTGTTTTAGAAGGTAATGTAGAAGTGCCCCTTTCAAGATCATGTAAAGCATCTGTGAAGGCCTGGGTTGCGGAAAGGAGAAATCATGGAAGTGACAGAAAAGAGCTGGATCCTATCCTTTGATGAATTGAGGATTCTTCTGTTCTCTCTTGGATATACACAATGTGATGGCATATTCATGGAAGAGAAGAAATTTACGGATGAACAGGTTCTGCAGGCCATGTATTCCATGAGCAAGCAGTCATGGATTGTAAATAATGGCAGTAATTTTGAAATTCAGCCTGAATTGAAAAAAGCATTGTTACTGATGGGGAACCCGCAGAGTACCGCAAAGTTAGTCAATCCTGAAACAAGAAGAGCGTGTTTTGCTTATAAGGGAAAAGACATGATCGTTGTGGCAGAAAGATGGTGGCCTAAGAAAGATACGGTTCAGATCCGCAGCCTGTCATTTGAAGAGTTCAAGGCATGGCGGAAGGGAGCCTCATTATGATTATTATCAATGTACAGGTTCCGGCCTTAGAACATAACTATGATGTTCAGATTGATGAGAATCAGCCGTTATTTACGGTAATCGGAGAGATAGCTGATCTGGTATGCAGAAAGAATCAATGTGAATTATCCGGAGATAAAGAGAATCTTCTGTTATGGAATGCAAATAATGGTCAGATTCTGGATAGGCACAGAAGTGCATGGGATAATGGTGTACGTACAGGCAGTGTTCTGATCCTGGCGTAGAGGGGAATATATGCTGGATGAAATGAAAAGAAAAGAAATTCTGCAGAGTACAGATCAGATAATCAGTGCACTGGATAAAGTTTCAGATTCTGAAACAGATGTAAAGGCAATCATTGAAAAAGAATTAGAGATCTGTACAGATATGGCTTATGCATGCAGAATCTCTGAAGAAACAGAAAAGAGTCTTATGGAACGTCTGCATACTATAGAAAGAGGCAGTGTATGAATCAGAAAGAAACAGAACAGGTTCTCTTCCGGTCTTATGAACAGCTGCACAGAAGTGCATGGGATAATGGTGTACGTACAGGCAGTGTTCTGATCCTGGCGTAGAGGGGAATATATGCTGGATGAAATGAAAAGAAAAGAAATTCTGCAGAGTACAGATCAGATAATCAGTGCACTGGATAAAGTTTCAGATTCTGAAACAGATGTAAAGGCAATCATTGAAAAAGAATTAGAGATCTGTACAGATATGGCTTATGCATGCAGAATCTCTGAAGAAACAGAAAAGAGTCTTATGGAACGTCTGCATACTATAGAAAGAGGCAGTGTATGAATCAGAAAGAAACAGAACAGGTTCTCTTCCGGTCTTATGAACAGCTGCAGCGTCTTCTGCCTTTATTTGAGGAAGAAGAGTATGGACCGTTGTATGTAAAGATGCGGGAATTAAGAAAGATGCTGAATGATTTACCAAAAGAGAAAACAGACAGCCTGAGTAATACGGTGCTGAAGTAGGAGTTGTTATGAAAGGCGCAGAAAATACAGAAGCTGAAGTAATTCAGAAAGAGATTGATAAGTCTCTTGAAGAGCTTCAGGTAATGGTCCAGAAAAAGTGGACGGATGCATGCGGTCGGGAGATGAATGCTTTGTTGGAGAATTATGCACAAGAGCTTCATAAGATTGAAAATAAGGCTGATGCATTGTTATCAGGAGATAAGTCATGAGTGATATCATCTGGATTATAGTGATTATTGCGGTGGCTGCCGGTGCTATCATTGCGGCATTCCTGATTACAAACAGAAAAGAATATAATCCATTGGAAGAAGATAAGACCAGAAGTCAGGTTATTGTGACCAATGGTGTGGATATGGACAGTTTTGTCTATGGTGCACCAGAGGATTCCGTATTCCCGGTTGATGAAAGAGGAACACTTACGGCTGATGGGAAAGAAAACATATACTGTCATGCCAGCTTCTATAATCAGGGAACAGGGAAAATCATACAGATGCAGTTTTATCCACAGTTAATTATAGGAAGACAGAAATCTAATGATCCGCAAAGACCGATACTTACAATACGGTCTGATCAGCTTGTGTCCAAGTATCATTGTGCATTAACAGTTCATGGAACCAGTCTTGTTTTAACAGATCTGAATTCTCATAATCATACGTATCTGAATGGACGGATGGTTGTTAAGGCTGCCGATGTAAGGGATGGAGATGAGATTACAGTCGGTTATACAAAACTCAGAATTCATTATCAGATCAGGTAAATACTATGCAGGAAATTGTAGAAAAAATGAATCAGCTGCTGTTACAGCTTGATAAGCAGATTGAAATATACCGCACTGCAAGAAAGAAGGCAGAAGGTGATAAAGCTGCTGAGTGGAACAGGATTATTAAAAGCATGGAAGATAAACGTGCTGTATTGAAGCGTTACCTGGATTTTACCACTGAGGCAGATCAGACATATCGTCATGCGATGAAGAAGATTCAGGATGAAATGAATCATGAAATCATCGTCTATCCACCGACTAAGTTTGGTATTTCTCACTTTGAACAGTTGCGAGATTTCGTAAAATTAATGCCTTTTAAGAGAAAAACAGGACGTTGATCCTGAAAAATGTGCTGTTGGTCCCCTTTATCAAAAAAAGAATGATTTGAGATTATTCTATAAGTGTCAAAAGAAAGACAGGAGGAAAAAAGGATGTCTCAGATTATTACAAACACTAGAAAGATGCGTGAAGAATCGCAGAAACTGGATCAGCTGCTGGCTAAGTTCAAGAGCCAGAAAGAGAAGCTGATGACGACTCAGAAGAGTCTGGATGGAATGTGGGATGGTGATGCAAATACCCAGTTCAATAAAGCATTCCATAAGGACATGGTTCAGTTCGACAATTTTGCAAGAGTCATTAAGGAGTATGCAAATGCTTTGAATCAGATGGCTGAAAATTATGACAAGGCCGAAGCAAACAACGTATCAATCGCACAGCAGAGAAGTTACTGATAAAGGAAAGAGGAAAATAACATGCAGGAAATTTTAAAGACAACGCCTGAACAGTTAAAGAACAAGGCAGCAGAGTTTTCAACAGAAGGAAAGAATTTAAAGAGTCTGACAAATGAGATGCTGAGTGTCGTCAGCGGTAATGGAACATGGCAGTCCACAGCTTCACAGGCTTATAAGAAGAGATTCAATAAGCTGCAGGATGACATGAACAAGATGTACAGAATGATTGATGAGCACAGCAGAGATCTGACAACCATTGCCAATCAGTACAGCAAGACAGAAAATGAGAACAAGCAGCTGGCTAACAGCCTTCCGATTGATGTCATTGTTTAACAGATAAAGCGGTGAAATTCCGCTTTTTCATATAAGATAGTATTTAATTAAGGGGGAAATGTTATGTATTGTCCAAATTGCGGAAACAGGATTCCGGATAATAATGTGAAGTTCTGTCCATTCTGCGGATCTCCGGTTCATGTAAAAGAACAGGGATCTCCGGCAGGATTCAACAACCAGAACCAGTATCAGAATCAGAATTATAACCAGAATTACCAGCAGTATGCTTCACCACAGCGTCCACGAAAAAATCATGGTTCTGCTATGAGTGATATGATCAAGTATTTCAGTTATGTATTCATAGTTGTATTCGCAATTGTGGCAGTTGTGAATGCATGGGGCTTAATCCAGAGTGTTCTGAATATACCCTATTTCATCAGTAACTATTATTTCTTTGGCACATCCGGTTTAATCAGACAGTTATTTGCGATTGTACTGGATCTTGTAAATACAGCAGTGTTTATCTTCGGAGCTGGAGTGATGTTCTTACAGGCACGTAATGGCAGCCGTAAGGATTATGAAACATACTTCAATGCAATGCTTGTGTTCTCTGTCATTGCATTAGTAATATCCATTATCTGTAAGATTTTATTCTATGGATATAATGTCCTGTTACCGATTATTTCTGTTCTTGCCGGAATTGGTTTATTTATCCTGTTTTTGTATCTGGATGATGTAAGTATCGCTGATTTCTATCGGGGAAAGAAATTCTTTGATGAACTTGGTGCTTCTTTGAAAGGATTGTCTGGTGAAATCAATCAGGAAAAGAAATCCTTTGAAGCTTCTCATCCACAACAGGCCCAGCAGTCCCAGCAGAAACAGAATGACTCTTATCAGGCGGCTATGAACCATGTGGTCTTAAAGACAAACAGAGGCATTCTCTCTTATATATTATTAGGTATCATTACATGTGGTATCTATGATTTATACTGGATTTATGCTACCGCCAGGGATGTGAATATAGCCTGTGCAGGTGATGGAAAACATACCGGAGGACTGGCAGCGTACTTCTTCTTTGGTATCCTGACATGTGGTATCTATGATATTTACTGGTGGTATGCATTAGCTGACAGAACCCAGGCAGTTGGTATTACAAGATACAACCTCTATATGCAGCACGGTGGTGGCAGTGTTCTTGCATGGGTATTATTCGGATGGCTCATCTGTGGTATTGGTGAATTTATCGGTATGAGTCATGCTATCCAGAATGTAAACATGGTATGCCTTGCCTATAACCAGCATGGTATCCAGGGTACTCCTGGTAACTATGGAACACCTGTTATAAATGTTAACATTTCCAATCAGGGATAATCCTTATAAAGTCATCGCTAATAACGATGGCTTTTTATTTGGTAATGTAATACGTTGCACGTCCTGTACCAAAGCGTTTTAAGAATCCTTCTTCAGTTAATTTCTTTAGAGAAGATTGTATGCTGGATTTGCCTATTCCAGTACAATATGCCTCAACATCTTTTGTCTGGAATCTGCCGATATGATTCTCTGCATATGCCTTTACAACATCATAAGCAGTCTTATTCTTGCTTTCTGACATTAGTTCAATTCGTTCTTCAAGATCCTGAT
>CAZHUX010000029.1:0-24007 GCA_964535445.1 uncultured Galactobacillus sp.
GTAGATATGGTGAAAAAGGATGTTCTTCCGGCAATGTGTGAAGAATATGACTTCTATGACAAGGCATCCGGTGGTAAAAAGCCTGCTTATATTTCCAGAAGAGCAAAGAGACTTGCAGAACTGATTGATGAAACATCGGATGATCTGGATAAACTTACAGAAAAGTATGAGGAACTTGATCAGAAGAAAGATACATATGAGAAGGGCTATGGTATTTACTATGAAGCTGTTCCTTTAATGGATAAGGTAGCGGATGATGTCAATGCCTATGAAAAGATAGCATCCAGGAAGTATTACCATCTGCCTGAATATGAAGATATGCTGTTTGATCTGTGATCCCTCTGGAACAGATTGAGACATGTAAAATGGTACCGGATTCCGGTACCATTTTGCATGTTTACTATTTGATCCATCCATAATGCAGGCAGGCATTGCGGATGCCGTCATCTTCTGCCGCATTCGTTACGTAATCTGCTTTCTTTAATAAAGCAGGATAACCGTTACCCATCGCAATGGAAGTCCATTCCTTACGGAACATGACCATGTCATTCTCGCCATCACCAAACACAACAACATCTTTGATGTCTGCTTTCAGATAATGCATCATATCAATGATGCCCTGATCTTTTTCATCATGCTGGTACCAGAAGTAAGGCGTATTCATGCGGATATGACCAAGTATGTCTTTATCTTTCAATTTGTATTCTTCGCTCTCGGGTATGGCAATGTAAATCTTATAAATATCCTTCAGATCATCGTAGTTTAAATCAGGTTTGTATATATAGTTGGTAGGTTCTCTTCTTTCACCTGCCTGGTCCAGGAAACGATGGTCTTTCATGACGACATCCGTACTGTCATTAACTGCGACTAATATGCCATAGCCTAAATCATCTGCTTCATGGATGATTTTCAATGCTTTATCACGATCAAGAGGACTGTTTTTGACAAGCTTTCCGTCTATGATCAAAGCCGCACCGCCATTGGCTACGAAGTTTCTGATGCCGGTTGTTTCAATGACACTTTTGGTTTTGTAGTAGGCTCTGCCTGTCGCAATTGCGACAAAGTTCCCGTTTTCTTCTAACTGCCGTATTGTATCGAGACCACTCTGGACTAGTTCACCTGTATGAATATTGGTTAATGTCCCATCAATGTCAAAGAAAAAATATTTTTTCATCTGAAATCACCTCATTGATAATTGTACTTTATTATTTGGTTTCTGGTGCTATGATCATGCAGGTGAAAGATTATGAAAGAGAAGTATTTTGATATTAATAAAGACGGTTTCAGCATACGTTCCAAACTGTATTATGGTAATGATGCCAGAAACATTCCGAATATTGTTATTGCGACATATGGCTTTGGCGGGAACAAGGATAACAAAGCCGTAGAAAAGTTTGCGGAAAGAATTATCGGCAAATACCATGGTTATGGAGTAATCTGCTTTGACTGGCCATGCCATGGCAAAGATGCCAGAAACAAGCTTGTCATGAGTGAATGTATCGATTATCTGAAACAGGCAGTAATCTATGCAAAGGAAGAATTAAAGGCTCAACATATTTATAACTATTCTTCAAGCTTCGGGGCATATGTAACCTTACGGTATCTTGATGAATATAAGGAAAATCCGTTTGATAAGATTGCTTTCCGTTGTGCGGCGGTAAAGATGTATGAAGCTATGTCAAAGAATCTGAGTGAAGAGGACTGGCATAAGATCAATAAAGGCAAAGAAGCTGTAATCGGTTATGACCGCAAGATCAAGATATCCAAAGAATTCATGGATGATTTAAAGGAACATGATGTCAGTCAGAATGACTATATTGAATATGCGGATGATATGTTAATGGTACATGGTACGAAAGATACCATGGCACCATATGAGGATGCGAAGGCATTTTCAGAGAATAATGTCATTGAGATGGTTACGGTAGAGAATGCAGATCATCCTTTCTCTAATCCGGATTATATGGATCTGGCAATACAGAAGATCATTGCATTCTTTGCGCCATCTCATGATAATTAATACGAACAGGATATTTTTATTCACAGGAGTGTGTTTTAACTGCTAAAATATGGGCGCACTCTTAAGGAGAAAAGGAGAAAGAAAATGGAAATTTCACCACTTCAGAAAGAAAGATTAAAGTATCAGCCTAAGCTGCCGGGAATGTTAAGAGGCGGCATTGCCCAGATCAGTGTTAAGGAAGGCGAAGCAACCCAGAGTGTTGCAGATCAGGATAAGATCAGTGCTCTGTTCCCTAATACATATGGCAAGAAGGAAATTACTTTCGTCAAGGGAGAAAATACATCTGCACCTAAGAAGCAGGTTGTCGGTGTAATTCTGTCTGGCGGACAGGCTCCGGGCGGACATAATGTCATCAGTGGTCTGTATGATGCCTTAAAGGCTACAAATAAAGACAATGTTCTGATTGGATTCAAGAATGGTCCTGCCGGACTTGTTAATGATGATTATGTAGAATTCGATGATGCATTTATTGATGCATACAGAAATACAGGTGGATTTGATATTATCGGATCCGGCCGTACAAAGATTGAAACAGAGGAACAGTTCAAGGCTTCTGAAGAAACAGCCAAGAAGCATGGCTTAACTGCTGTTGTGATCATCGGCGGCGATGATTCCAACACGAACGCAGCAGTATTAGCTGAATACTTCGCAGCACATCATACAGGTGTTCAGGTTATCGGATGCCCGAAGACAATTGATGGTGACTTGAAGAATGAAGATATTGAATGTTCATTCGGATTTGATACAGCCACAAAGACATATTCTGAGTTAATCGGCAATATTGAAAGAGATGCCAACTCCGCAAAGAAGTACTGGCACTTCATCAAGGTTATGGGTCGTTCTGCATCTCATGTTGCCCTGGAGTGTGCATTACAGACACAGCCGAATATCTGCCTGATTGGTGAAGAAGTTGCTGAAAAGAAGATGTCTTTATCTGAAATCGCAGATTATATTGCGGATTCTGTAGCCGCAAGAGCTGCCCAGGGCAATAACTTTGGTGTTGCCATTATTCCTGAGGGAATTGTTGAGTTCGTTCCTGAATTCGGTACATTGATTGGTGAAATCAATGAACTGCTGGCTGGTGAAAAGACAGCTGAATTCAATGCTTTACCAACATGGGCTGATAAGAAGGCATTCATCAAGAATGGTCTGACAGATGCTTCCTACAAGGTATTTGATATCTTACCGGAAGGCATTCAGCAGCAGTTATTCTTAGAGAGAGACCCGCATGGAAATGTTCAGGTATCTCTGATTGAATCCGAGAAGCTGTTCTCTCAGCTTGTTGCCAAGAAGCTTGAAGAAAGAAGAAAAGCAGGAACTTACAATGGCTCCTTCAAGACTCAGCATCATTTCTTCGGTTATGAAGGAAGATGTGCATTCCCATCCAACTTTGATGCAGATTACTGCTACAGCCTTGGATACAATGCATTCATGTTAATCCAGTATGGATATACAGGATATCTTTCCAAGATTTCCAATCTTTCCAAGCCTGCTGAAGAGTGGGTTGCCGGTGGTATGCCGATCACAAAGATGATGAATATGGAAAGAAGAAATGGTGAAGACAAGCCGGTTATCAGAAAGGCTCTGGTTGATCTGAATGGCAAGCCATTCCAGTATTTCGCATCTCACAGAGAAGCATGGGCTGTTGAAACAGACTACACATATCCGGGTGCTATCCAGTATTACGGACCATCTGATGTATGTGATCTGACAACCAAGACACTGGCTCTTGAAAAGGGTGAGTAATTAAAGTCTATCAAAAGAGGCAGAAATGCCTCTTTTATCATGCCTGCCTGGTTATGTTACACTGATAGACAGATTGGAAGTAAGGAATATGAAAGATAACACAACGCTTGTATTTACCGGTGACATCGGTTTTGACAAATATATGAAAGATGAATGGCAGGATAAGAAGCTGCTTTCTGATGATGTATTGGATTATCTGCACAGTGGTGATCATGTGATTGCAAATGTAGAAGGGGCACTAGTTAAAACAGATACCAGTGCCTCAAAAGGAACAGCCCAGCTGGTTCATGCCATGGATCCAAGGTGTGTACAGGTACTGGATCAGATGCATGCGGATATCTGGAATCTCTGTAATAATCACATCATGGATGCGGGAGATGCAGGTGTAGAAGCAACCCTTAAGGAAGCAGAGAAACATCATGCCTGTACTATCGGAGCAGGTATGAACCTGAAACAGGCCAAACAGCCTTTGTATCTTGATGAAGCAGGCGGTATCGGTATCTTTGCCAGTGGATTCAGAAGAGGCTGTAAACCGGCAGGGGATCATAAGGCCGGCTGTCTTTTATGGAATGAAATGGATCTGATTGCGGAGAATATCCGTAAGATCAAGAAGAAATGCCGCTGGTGCATCATGGTCGTTCATGGAGGAGAAGAATTTACCTCTCTGCCTTCTCCATATGTACGTGACAGATATATGACTTACCTGCAGTTAGGAGCGGATATCATCGTTTCTCATCATCCCCATGTTCCGATGAATTATGAGACTGTCGGTAATAAGATTATCTTTTATTCCTTGGGAAATTTTATCTTTGATACAGATTATCAGAGAGCACAATGCAATACGGATCTTGGTATTTTAGTACGCTTAAAATTGAATGCAGAGACATACACATGGGATGCGTGCGGCATTCAGATTGACAGAAACAATGAACATGTTAAAAAGACAGAATTACCTTTGATCTTTGCGGATGTTCAACAGGATCAGTATGAATTATTAGAACCTTTGGCTGCTAGGCAGATGATCGAAGCCTATAAACAAAGACAGATTTATCTCGATCCTGATACATGGAAAAATGCGGATGAAGAACAATGGGAAAAGCATTTCATGGATCCTAAGCGCAGCGGCAGAGTGCCGGGAGAAGCACTGGACTTTATCATTATGAGCGGTGTAGCCGAACAGGAAAAAAGCAAAAGATGGAAACAGAGCAGTCTGGAAGGTGTGAAGGATTATATTCTGAAGGAATTAGAAACATATGAAGAGGGTAAGAAATGATCGCACAGCTTGATGATGTCAGTTTTAAATATGTTACCGAGCCACAGCTGGATCATGTAAACTTTGTCGTTAATGAACACGATAAATGGGGTGTGGTAGGTTTAAACGGTGCCGGTAAGTCTACCTTTCTGAAGATTCTTGCCGGAAAGGAAAAACCAGATACAGGAAAAGTGACCTATAAGAAAGATATTACGATTTCCTATTGTCCGCAGAATATGGATTTTCCTTCTGGCAAGAGTGTCTATGAAACCGTACGTTCGTATATGAAAGAAGATACGGAAGTCTATCAGATTCATGCTGTTTTGAATCAACTGGGATTAACAGATTATGATGAAGAAATCAGTCTGTTATCCGGTGGGCAGAAGAAAAGAGCAGCACTTGCGATAGCTCTGATAAGAAAAGCAGATCTGTATCTTCTGGATGAACCTACCAATCATCTTGACCAGGATATGATTCTCTGGCTGGAACATTATCTGATGCGCTTTTCAAAAGCTGTTGTTCTGGTAACCCATGACCGGTATTTTCTTTCCCGGATTACCAATCATATCGTGGAAGTAAATCAGGGGCATCTCTATACCTATACAGGTAATTATGCGGATTATCTTGAACAAAGAGACATCCGCCAGGCGCAGGCAGAAGCTGCCGAGCACAAAAGACAAAGCTTCTTACGGAAAGAAGTGGAATGGATCAGGGCAGGTGCTCAGGCAAGATCTACCAAGCAGAAAGGAAGAATCCAGAGATTTGAAAAGATAGCCGCCAAAGAAGCACCAGTCCAGCAGGCGCATCTTGAATTGAAGTCTGCCGTTACACGTTTAGGCAATCAGACAATTTCCATTAAACATATCAGTAAGGCATTTGGCAATCATGTATTGTTTACCGATTTCAGCTATGACGTACAGAGAATGGACAGAGTTGGTATCATCGGACCGAATGGCTGTGGCAAGAGTACCTTGTTAAAGATCATTACAGGTCAGATTCAACCTGATTCAGGTAATGTCAAAATCGGAGAAACAGTTAAAATCGGATACTTTGCCCAGCATAATGAAGTATTTGAAGAACATGAAAGAGTCATTGACTATGTCGAAAGATATGGGAAGGTAGTTACGGATGCCGATGGCAATGAGATCAGTGCATCTGATATGCTGGAAAGATTCTTGTTTTTCAAAGATGAAAAATATAAACCGATTGAGAAATGTTCCGGTGGTGAAAAGCGGAGATTATATCTTTGTTCCATATTGATGGAAGCACCGAATATACTGGTTCTCGATGAACCGACAAATGATCTGGATACAGATACCCTGACGATTCTGGAAGATTACCTTGACTCTTTTAAAGGGGCAGTATTGGCAGTCAGTCATGACCGGTATTTTCTTGATAAGATTGCGGACAGACTGTTTGCCTTTGAAGATGGGCATATTCATGTGATCCAGGAAACATATTCTGATTATCTGGAACATCATACAAAGCCTGAAAAAGAAGTGAAGAAACCTGCAAAACAGGTAAAGAAACAGCCTTCCGTCCGTCTCAGTTATAAGGAAAAGAAAGAATTAGAGACAATAGAAGCGTCTATGCCTGTTTTAGAAGAAGAAGTAAAGACATTGGAAAACAGCATGAGTACCGTAAGTGACTATGAAAAGATCATGGATCTGAATAAACAGTTAGAAGAAAAACGGCAGAAATTAGAAAATATGGAAGAAAGATGGATGGAGCTTTCAGAAAAGAAAGAGATGGCTCAGTAAAAATGCTATAATCCATTCGTAACAGAAAGGAATATAAAACAATGACAGACTGGAAAAATCTGGATCAGCTTTCTGCTTTTAACAAGCTGAAAGAAGATTCGAAAGTAAATCTCAAGGATGTAATGGCAGGGGATAAAGGTGCTGAAAGAGTAAAGTCTTACAGTGTACCGATGGCGGCCGGACTTGCCTATAATTATGCCGCAAAGAATGTCGATGAAACAATTCTGAAGGATCTGCAGGCATTGGCAGATGAGGCACAGTTAGAGGATAAGTTTGTTTCCCTGTATAACGGTGCCATGATCAATACAGGTGAAAAGAGGTATGTGCTGCATCATTTATGCAGAGGTCAGTTAGGCAATGATGTCATCGCAGATGGTGTAAACAAGCGTGATTTCTATGTAGAACAGCAGAAGCGTATTGCGGCATTTGCGGATAAGGTACACTCTGGTGAAATTGCCAATGAAAAAGGTGAAAAGTTTACTACGGTTGTACAGATTGGCATCGGTGGATCTGATCTTGGCCCAAGAGCGATGTATATTGCCTTGGAAAACTGGGCTAAGGCCAATGGTAAGTTAAAGATGAATGCAAAGTTCATCTCTAATGTGGACCCTGATGATGCGGCAGCTGTACTGCATGATACAGATGTAGAACATGCATTGTTTATCCTCGTATCCAAGTCAGGAACGACATTAGAAACACTTACAAATGAAACATTTGTCAAGAATGCCTTAAAGAAAGAAGGACTGGATCCTTCGAAACATATGATCGCAGTGACTTCTGAGGCTTCTCCATTAGCACATAATGAAGGGTATCTTGATGCTTTCTACATGGATAACTACATTGGTGGAAGATATTCCTCTTCTTCTGCAGTAGGTGGTGCTGTATTGTCCTTAGCCTTTGGTGGAGATGTATTTGCGGACTTCTTAAATGGCATGCATGAAGAAGATGAGACTGCTAAAGAAAGAGATATCAGGAAGAATCCGGCTATGCTGGATGCCCTGATTGGTGTATATGAGAGAAATGTTCTGGGATATGAAGCTACTGCCGTACTTCCGTATTCGCAGGCACTAAGCCGTTTCCCTGCCCATTTACAGCAGCTGGATATGGAATCTAATGGCAAGTCTGTAAACCGCTTTGGCGAAGCAGTAGATTATCCTACCGGACCGGTGATCTTTGGTGAACCAGGTACGAATGGACAGCATTCTTTCTATCAGTTATTACATCAGGGAACAAACATCATTCCATTACAGTTTATTGGTTTCCGTAAGAACCAGTGCGGTATGGATGATGTGATTGAAGGCTCCACTTCACAGGCAAAGCTTTGCGCAAATGTGGCAGCCCAGATTGTGGCATTTGCGTTAGGCAAAGATGATGAGAATCCTAACAAGGTATTTGCAGGAAACCGTCCTTCATCCATCATCATTGGAGATGAAGTAACCCCGGAAACATTAGGTGCTCTGCTTGCCCACTTTGAAAACAAGGTTATGTTCCAGGGATTCTTATGGAACCTGAATTCCTTTGATCAGGAAGGTGTTCAGTTAGGAAAGACACTTGCCAAGAAGGTACTTGCCAAAGATACAGATGGTGCTTTAAGCGAGTATGCAAAGCTTCTGAATATCTGAGACAATAAAAGTCTTTCATCGGATGCATATGTTTAGGCATATGCATTCTTTTTTGTTAGACTAATGAAGCTTATAAAGACAGGAGAGAGTGTATGAAGAAGCCTCGTATAGGAGTAGCAGGAAATATCTTGATTCAGGAATCCGGTATGTTAATGGGATCCTATCGTACCTATGTAAATCATAACTATATAACCAGTATTGAAAAAGCCGGTGGTATTCCGGTGTTATTGCCGGTATTGTATAACCTTGAAGATGTGAAAGAACAGATTGAAGGATTGGATGGCATATTGTTAACCGGCGGCTATGATGTGGATCCGGAGTTATATGGGGAAGAGATCAGTGAGAAGTGCGGTTATGTCATGCGGGAAGTAGATGATTTCAATCTGGCGTTGATTCATGCGGCTGATGAAATGAATCTGCCTGTATTTGGTATCTGCAAGGGAATCCAGGTCATGAATGTGGCATTTGGCGGAACAATTTATCAGAATCAGGCAGATGACATTAATAACTGTCTGAAACATGATCAGACAGCACCACGTTATCAGGGAACGCATGATATAGAGATCGATAAAGATTCCTTTATCGGTCATGTCCTTGGCACAAAGACAAGAGTGAATTCTTTTCATCATCAGTCAGTAAAGAAAGTGGCGGATGGCTTTAAGGTTACTGCCAAAGCATCAGATGGTGTGATTGAAGGAATTCAAAGAAAAGATGGAAGTTTTATGGCAGCTGTACAGTTTCATCCGGAAATGATGGCTGAATTTGATAATCCGAAAATGATTGCTTTATTTAAAGCATTTGTAGAGGTATGCCATGAAAAATAAGAAATTCGGATTAGGGTCACTGATACTTCTTGGAATTAACTCCATTATCGGAACAGGCATCTTCTTACTGCCTGGTCAGGCATATGCCTTAGCTGGTACCAGCAGTATCTTTGTATATATCTTTGTCATTTTACTGGCTGGTTCCATGGCCTTATGCTTTGCGGAAGCAGCGGGTTTATTCAAATCCAATGGCGGAGCATACATTTATGTCAAGGAAGCATTCGGCAACTTTGCCGGATTTGAAGTAGGCTTTATGAAATATGTGGTTCAGGAAATCGCCTGGGCAACTATGGCAGTTGGTTTTGTGACAGCTTTGGCAGCGGTATGGCCTGCGGCAGGACAAGGAGCAGTCAGAGCCTGTCTGATCATCGGACTGGTTGGCGGTCTTTCTATAATCAACTATTTCGGTGTGGATCTCATCAAGTATTTCAATAACATCATGACAATAGGCAAACTTGTGCCTTTAGCTGTATTTATCATTGTCGGTATTTTCTTTATCAGGGGATCCAACTTTCAGCCGGTAGTTCCGAAAGGATTTACCGTGAAGGATTTCTCAGCTGCTTCAATCCTGATTTTCTATGCCTTTACAGGCTTTGAATCCATTGCGACAGCAGCAGAGGATATGGATAATCCAAAGCGGAATATTCCTCTTGCCATAGCCGCATCCATGAGCATTGTTGCTCTGATTTATATCCTTGTACAGGTTGTATCGATTGGTACACTTGGCAGCAGCCTGGCGCAGTCAGAAACACCTGTGGCAGATGCCATGAAGACATTCTTGGGTGGTTTTGGCGGCATGCTTGTTACGATAGGTACATTAATATCGATTGGTGGTATTAATGTGGCATCCTCTCTGTATAATCCGCGTGGTTGTGAAGCACTGGCAGAAAGAGGAATGCTGCCGCCGGTGATCGCCAGGAAGTCAAAACATGGTACGCCGGGTATTGCCATTCTGATCAGTGCTTTGATCGTGATTCCGATTGCCTTAAGCGGTACATTTACAGAACTTGCGGCTATCTCAACAATATCAAGATTTACACAGTATATTCCTACATGCCTGGCGGTTCTTGTGTTCCGTAAAAGAGGTATGAAATCTACATTCAGAGTTCCATTTGGACCAGTCATTCCGATTCTTGCGGCAATCGTTGCCGTTTGGCTGCTGATCAATGCCAATATCAGAAATCTTCTGATCGGACTTGGTGCCATGATTGTGATTATTCCGATTTACTTCATTATGAAATCCTATAATAAAAAACATGGCTATTCCTTCAGGGAGGCAGATTAAGACAAAGGAAACTTTGTCTTTTTTCTTACATTGACTGATAATACATGTATGACCTTATTACCTGAAGCATACCAGCAGGAAATGAAATCACTGCTTGGTAAAGATTATGAATCATATCTGCGGTCTTTTGATAAGCCTGTTTATCACGGTCTGAGAGTGAACACATTAAAGATTTCAGTAGAAGATTTTCTTAAAGAATTTCCATATCCTTTAGAACCGGTACCATGGACAGACAATGGCTTTTACTATAATTCTGATGATCCTGTTACAAAGCATCCGTATTACTATGCAGGACTCTACTATATTCAGGAACCATCGGCCATGTTACCGGCATGCGTGACGCCAATAGAACCGGATGACAGAGTATTGGATGTATGTGCTGCTCCGGGAGGGAAAAGCACGGAACTGGGCGCAAAGCTGAATGGTACGGGCATCCTTGTTTCCAATGATATCTCTGTATCCAGATGCCAGGCATTAGTGAAGAATATCGAAAGAGCCGGTATCCGCAATGCTTTTGTCATGGCTGAAAATACAAGTCATTTAAAAGAGTATTTCAAAGGATACTTTGACAAGATCCTGATTGATGCGCCTTGTTCCGGAGAAGGAATGTTTCATAAAGAACCTTCTTTAATAACTTCCTGGAAAGAACATGGACCTTCCTACTATGCCCAAAAACAGAAAGAGATTATCCGTGATTGTTTAACTATGCTGAAAGAAGGAGGAATGCTTGTCTATTCCACCTGTACATTTTCAACATGTGAAGATGAAGATATGATTCAGTATGCGTTGTCTCTGGATGATTCCTTACATGTGATACCTTTACCAGGCTATGATGGTTTTATACAGAATGCATATGGGACAAAGCTTTTTCCGCATAAAGTAAAGGGAGAAGGGCATTTTGTTTCACTTCTGCAGAAGGGAAACCATAAGGAAAAACATGAGACAAAAAGAAAAATAACCAGATGGAATAAGGATTCCATCCATATAGATTTTTACAATACAGATATGCAGAATATTCATAATCATGTATATGCAGTACCTGAATCAGATGTGGATATATCTGGTCTCAGGATTCTGCGCTCTGGTCTTCTTTTAGGAGAAGAAAAGAAGAACAGATTTGAAATTGAAGGAACTCTGGGCTGTACCTTAAAGGAAGAAGAATGTGATCAGGTGCTGAATCTTTCCGGCAATGATGAACGTGTCATCCGTTATCTGAAAGGGGAAACCCTGATGATTGAGGACTTCGATCTGAAAGATGGAATTGTTTTGGTATGTGTGGATCATCATGCATTGGGATTTGGTAAAGTGACACATGGACAATTCCGAAACAAATATCCAAAGGGCTGGATTTATCATTGATGGAGATGCTTTATGAAGTTAAAGGATAAGACAGAGAAAACAGAGGATTATCTGGAAAACTGGCCAGAATCCTATTATGAGGAAATGGATCCGAAAAGACGCAGATCCATGCTGGAACATGCATTGAAAACGTTTGAAGATAAGGAATCCGAACAAAAGCGTTCCAGAATTTATGAGCTGCGTTATGGCAGAAATGCATCAGATCAGTTTATGAGAGTATGGCTGGATTTAAAGTTCCGCAATACCAATGAAGCTGTACCATTCTTTAAAAGACGCAAGAAGGTAGAAGAGATACGATCCCTGTATGCTCGATTTGGCATCTATGAAGAAGATTTCAGGGATGTACTGTTACCAGAATGGCACCATTTCGCAAGAACCGTCATTACTACCAATGCGGATGACAGAGGTTTTAATTCTACCCTGTTAGGACTTGTTTCTATCACGGATGAAAGTGCCGCAAGAAAACTTGCGGAAGAGATGCATGCGGTATTGAAAGAAGTGCCTGAGAAGTATGGCCTGCAGGATGAAGTAAAAGAATTCAGAGAAGTCTTTCATGAAGAGTACATCAATAACGTAGAAAACGGATCGTTGTACTGGCATTGATAAAATTCAGACAATTAAAAAATATGTAAAAAAGTGTAAGAAAAATGAACGGTATTTATGCCAAAAAATGAAAGCGTTTACTTCATGACGTTAAAAAAATATTGAATTTTATGAATCTCCTGCTAATATTTATTTGTAAGCCTTTCGAAAGCGATTACAAAAACAAAATATTTTCATTTTTAGGTAAAACCAAAACGCATTTGATCATTCAAGGAGGGAATTTGGTTTTTATGAACAAGAAGTTTATTTCAGTAGCTATGACAGGCGTTATGGCTCTGTCATTAGCAGGATGCTCCGGTGGTTCCAATAATGGTTCTACAGCATCCGGCGGCGGAAGCGACGTAGCTAACAAGGACAAGCCAGTCGTATTCTTCAACCGTCAGCCTTCCAACTCCAGCACCGGCGAACTTGATATGAACGCTCTGAACTGGAACAAGGACACTTACTATGTAGGATTCGATGCAAATCAGGGTGCTGAATTACAGGGCGAAATGATTGCCAAGTACATCGAAGAACACAAAGACACAATCGACCGTAATGGTGATGGCACAATCGGATACGTTCTTGCAATCGGCGACGTAGGACATAATGACTCTATCGCTCGTACAAGAGGTGTTCGTAAGGCATTAGGTACAGCAGTTGAAAAGGATGGAAACATCGTTTCTGATCCTCTGGATGGTAACCCGGGTGCAGTTAAGGAAGGCGAAGTTTCCGGATTCAAGGTTAAGGAACTCGCTTCCAAGGAAATGAAGAACTCTGCTGGTGCTACATGGGATGCAGCTACAGCTGGTGACACAATCACAGCATGGGCTGGTGACTTAGGCGATCAGATTGACTTAGTTATCTCCAACAATGATGGTATGGGTATGGCTATGTTCAACAAGTGGTCCAAGGCTGAAAAGGTTCCAACATTCGGCTACGATGCTAACTCTGACGCAGTTGCTGCTATTCCTGAAGGATATGGCGGAACAATCTCCCAGCACGCTGATGTTCAGGCTTATCTGACATTAAGAGTTCTGAGAAACGCTCTGGATGGCGTTGATATCATGACAGGTATCTCCAAGAAGGATGATGCCGGCAACGTCTTAACAGAAGGTGAAGATTATAAGTATGTTAAGGACGAGCGTTCCTTCTATGCATTGAACGTTGCAGTTACAGCTGATAACTATAAGGACTTCACAGATTCTACAGTTGTTTACAAGCCTGTTTCCAATCAGCTTGATTCCAAGTCTTCTCCAGAAAAGAAGGTATGGCTTGACATCTATAACGCATCTGATAACTTCCTTTCTTCCACATATCAGCCATTGCTTGAAAACTATGATGATCTGCTGAACCTCAAGGTTGACTACATCGGTGGCGATGGTCAGACAGAAGGTAACATTACCGGACGTCTTGGCAACCCAAGCGACTATGATGCATTCGCAATCAACATGGTTAAGACAGATAATGCTGCTTCTTACACAGCCATTCTGGGTCAATAATCTTTAGATTGAAATCAGAGGTTATCGGGAGTTGTACACACTGCCTGGTAACCTCTTTCTTCTAATTTACAGAAGAAAACAGAATGCTCTGGACAGCAGTAAATTTAGCAGAGGTATATACAATGACAGAAACAAATAAAGATATCATTCTGTCGATTCGCGGCATGACGAAATCATTCGGCCGTAACGTAGTCCTCGATCACGTCAATATGGATGTGAAGCGTGGAACGGTTATGGGTCTGATGGGTGAGAATGGTGCCGGCAAATCGACAATGATGAAGTGCCTGTTCGGTACGTATCAGAAAGACGAAGGTACAATCATTCTTGATGGCAAGGAAGTCAGCTTCTCCGGTCCTAAGGATGCTCTGGAAAACGGAATTGCCATGGTCCATCAGGAATTGAATCAATGTCTGGACAGAAGCGTAATAGATAACTTGTTCCTCGGACGCTATCCAACAAACTCTCTTGGGGTAGTTGATGAAGGACGTATGAGAAAAGAGGCTTCGGATCTTTTCCGTAAGCTGGGTATGACAGTCAACCTGACACAGCCAATGCGCAATATGTCAGTTTCCCAAAGACAGATGTGTGAAATTGCAAAGGCAATTTCCTATAACTCAAAACTCATCGTTCTTGATGAGCCAACCTCATCACTGACTGAACCTGAAGTCAGAAAGCTGTTTAAGATGATGTCCAGATTGAGAGATCAGGGAATTTCCATTATCTACATTTCTCATAAGATGGATGAAGTCTTTGAAATCTGTGATCAGGTATCTGTATTGCGTGATGGCAAGCTTGTCATGACGAAAGACACCAAAGATACGAACATGAACGAACTGATTGCGGCCATGGTCGGAAGATCTCTGGATAACAGATTCCCGCCGGTTGATAACAAGCCTGGTGATGTCATTCTTCAGATCAAGCATCTTTCTACAAAGTATGAACCGCATATCATGGATATCACATTTGATGTCAGAAAAGGTGAAATATTCGGTTTGTATGGACTGGTAGGAGCTGGTCGTACAGAATTACTGGAAACCATATTCGGTGTTCGTACAAGAGCTGCTGGACGTGTATATTACGCCGGCAAGCTGATGAATTTCAACAGTGCCCGTGATGCCATGGAACATGGCTTTGCGATGATTACTGAGGAACGTAAGGCAAACGGTCTGTTTGAAAAAGGTGATCTGACCTTCAATACAACCATTGCCAACCTGAGTCATTACAAAAACGGCATTGCCCTGTCTGATACAAAGATGGTAAAGGCTACCAATGATGAACTGCATCTGATGCATACCAAAGCTATGGGACCAGATGACATGATGACTTCTCTTTCCGGTGGTAACCAGCAGAAGGTTATCTTCGGTAAATGGATGGAAAGAGATCCGGAAGTATTCATGATGGATGAGCCTACCAGAGGTATCGATGTAGGTGCCAAGTATGAAATTTATGAACTGATTATCAGAATGGCAAAACAGGGTAAGACAATTATTGTTGTTTCTTCTGAAATGCCTGAAATTCTTGGTATTACGAACCGTATCGGCGTTATGTCTAATGGCAGACTTGCCGGTATCGTGAATACAAAGGAAACAAATCAGGAAGAGCTCTTGAGATTGAGTGCCAAGTATCTGTAAGGAGAATATGAATCATGAGTGAGAAAAATACAAATGGGATTCTGAGTGCAGAGCAGGAAGAAGCACTGCTTAAGCCGATAGATGATTATGTAGGAGATAAGCAGAGACAGATTGATGCTTTGCGTATCGATGGTACAGATCGTGTTCAGAGTCTGACAAACCATATCAAGGTTGTTAAAGAATCTAAAATTTATACTAAAGAAGAAAAGAATCAGAAAATTACAGCTGATAAGGCTGAATTAGAGAAGGCAAAGGCTGTTGAAGCCAAGAACAAGGATCAGGTTAACAAGCTGATTAAAGAAGCTGAGGATTACCTGAAGGCTCATTATGACAGTGATTACTTCTCCAAGGTAGATGCATCATGCAATGTTCAGAAGGAACAGGCTCTGCAGAAACATAATGCACATCTGTCACAGTTGAAGCAGGAACATGAAGATAACCTGAAGAAACTGAATGCGGAAGGCGGCGCTGATCTGAAACAGGAAATCAAAGATGAGAACTATGTTTATAAGAACAAAGTCTTTGACGCAAAGCTGACATATCAGAAAGATCTGCAGGTAATCAAGGACCGCAGACATGAAGCATTTACACATGAATATCATCTGATTGACTTATTAAGACTTTCCAAGTTTACATTCGGTGAGAATCAGGCCCAGAAGAGAGAATTAAGAAAATATAACTTTAACAGAAAACAGTTCTTCTTAAAGAATGGTTTGTATATCGTTATTATTCTTGTCTTCGTATTCTTAGGTGTCATTACTCCTATTGTCAAGAATGGATCTCAGTTATTCACATTAACTAACATACTGAACATTCTGCAGCAGGCATCTCCTAGAATGTTCCTGGCACTTGGTGTTGCCGGATTAATCCTGTTAACAGGTACTGACCTTTCCGTCGGACGTATGGTTGGTATGGGTATGGTTACTTCAACCATCATCATGCACCAGGGTCCTAACACAGGTTCTGTATTCGGACATGTCTTTGACTTCAGCAGCTGGCCGCTTGTAGGCAGAGCATTATTCGCATTATTAATGTGTGTTATTCTCTGCACAATCTTTACATCTATTGCCGGCTTCTTCATGGCAAAGTTCAAGATGCATCCATTCGTTGCCACAATGGCTAACATGCTGATTATCTTCGGTCTGTTAACATATGCCACAAAGGGTGTATCCTTCGGTGCTATCGAACCAGGTATTCCGGCTATGTTCATTCCTAAGATCGGTAAGTTCCCGACGATTATCCTATGGGCTGTCGCAGCGATTATTATCGTATGGTTCATCTGGAACAAGACAACCTTTGGTAAGTCTCTGTTCGCAGTAGGTGGAAACCCTGAAGCAGCATCTGTTTCCGGTATTAACGTATTCAGAGTTACAGTCGGTGCCTTCGTTATGGCTGGTATCCTCTATGGCTTTGGTTCATGGTTAGAGTGCCAGAGAATGTTCGGTTCCGGTTCTGCCGCATATGGACAGGGCTGGGATATGGATGCTATCGCTGCCTGCGTTGTCGGTGGTGTTTCCTTCACTGGTGGTATTGGTAAGATCTCTGGTGTTGTTACCGGTGTTCTGATCTTTACAGGATTAACATATTCTCTTACTATCCTTGGTATTGATACAAACCTCCAGTTCGTATTTGAAGGTATTATCATCCTTGCCGCAGTTACACTGGACTGCTTAAAGTATATCCAGAAGAAATAATCTTCTTCTCCTATCCAAAAAGAATGTCATCTCTTTACAAAGGGATGGCATTTTTTATGTCAGAAACTGTTAGAATAGTGCTATGCAGTATTTTGGCAAGTTTTATCTGGATAAAGAAAAAGACATTATTGTTACTTTATATAAAGAGAATCAGGATCTGTTTTATGAAATCAGTACGCCAAACCATACCAGCGGGAATCTGATAACGAATCTTGCTTCATTATGTCATCTGGATATCAGCTTTGATGATAAGGGTCTGAAAGTCATAAGAGGAAGAATTCCCGGTTATATTGATGGAGAAGGCAGGTTTTTATGGATCCTGCGCTTAGCAGATACAAAGACCGCAAACATCTATCCGGATGGCACAATTGACCGTAAGGCATATATACCGGCTATTGCCAAGACATTCATGTCTCAGACAAAAGAATATCATCTGAATGCCAATAAGACATTGGTAAAGACCTATATCAGACAGGAATGCAAGTTTCATACAGACTTACATACCCATATGAATGCCAACCTCTCCCCGGATATTCTGATTGCCATGGGTATTGCCCATCAGATCCGTTATCCGTATTACTACGTAAAGAAGCTTCATCTTAAGATTACTGAAAAGCAGAAAGAAAAACTTGAAACAGACAGAGAAAAGGTTGCTCAGGATCTTAAGGATTCTTCTTTAAAAGGAAAGTATCTTGAAAGAAGAATCAATGACAATACCTTTATTAACTTTGCGGATCTGATTTTAAATAATCCGGATAATGCTGCATACAATATTCCAAAGATACGTGCTTCTTTAGCTGTCATGAAAGATGGTCAGGCAGTCTTTACAAATCTTGAGAAAGTATATCTTTACAGATATGTATTTACCAAGGGGATCGCAAGCGATGAAAAGATTCCATTGCATTATATTGATGAAATACCTGATAAGGATATCGTGCGATATATTCATCAGATGCTGAAAGATCGTGAGAATCCTGACTATATGCATAATTCTCTGTATCAGGATGAACTCTTATGGATAGCCAGATCCTATGCGCATAACAGAGTATACTATGCGGAAATATCAGATACTTCCTTAGTGAAGAAGAACCAGGCTGCCCATGTATTGAAAGAAATCCATGACGTCATGCCTGCCATTACAAAAGAAACCGGTGTAACGCTTCGGTTTCTTGCGGCTTTCAGAAGAATCCCGTTAACCATTGTCAAAGATCAGATTGAAAATAATTACTTCACGGAAAACCTGCAGGTATTAAAAGCTGCAGCACAAGATCCTTATGTTGTGGGAAGTGATTTTGTTGGTGAAGAGATCAATGATATCCGTGAGTTAAAACCGGTAATTCAGGAAATTGTAAAGATTGCTTCAGACATACCTTCTTTTGTAATAAGAATACATGCAGGCGAGAATGACAGTCTGCCTGATAATGTCGCAAATAGTATTCTCTGTGTCAGGGACAGTCTTTCTCCAGGTCAGAAATTTCCTTGTATGCGGATAGGACATGGTCTTTATACTGCCAATCTGAATACAAAGAAGGGCAGAGAACTGATTGATCTTTTATTGAAATATCATGTTGTTCTGGAATTTCAGATTACATCCAATGTACGTCTCAATAACCTCAATTCTTTACAGCATCATCCTTTAAAGCAGTATCTGAAGGCTGGCATTGCGTGTGTACAGGGTACGGATGGCGGTGCTTTGTATGGTACGGATTCTATCGATGAACAGCTCTCATTAGAACGTATGCTGGAACTGGATTTCAATGAAATGTGTCAGATGGCAGAAGCTGAAAAGCATGTTATGGACGCCTCTTTAAAGGCTTTTGAAGATAAGAAACAATGGTTTTCTGATACTTGTCATACCGATACAGAACAGTTCTATCAGAAGAGAATCTCTGCGGAATCAGAAGAGTTTCTGGATGTTTCAGCCGGTGAAAGAAAGTATGACAGTACAGAAGTATTCAAAGACAAGATCCGTCTGATGCCAATGAATAAGGTCCCGGTGATTATAGCCGGAGGAAGCTTTAACAATGCTTCACATATGACAAAGCTGCGTGCATCAGAAACGAAACTGATAGATGATCTTCTTACAAGAAGTGATCCGGATAAAGTGTTCTTTGTGATTGGTCCATCCTTTAAGGGATATGAAAAGTATCTTCTGGATAAGAATCATAACCGGTTTGATATATGGTGTTTTGTACCTTCTGCCGTAACAAAAGCAGAATGGAAGAGAATCCAGAATGAACCTGTTCATGTCAGAGTATCTATAGAAGCTTCTGCGATGGGCTGCTATAAGAGCTTTGCCTATGAGATATTCAAACGGAGAGAATCCGTGATAGTGGCTTTTGATGGCAATTCTACAGGTGCCAACCTGATTCAGGACGCCAAGAATTCCAAATATAAGTCACGTACATTTATATCCGTGCATTCCCGTTTTCTGATGATCAAGGCTAAATCATTAGAGGGGTATATTACATATTTTGATGATAACGATAATGCAGATGAGATGATCCGCTATTGTGATAAGTATTATGCGGATTTCAGTAATCCGGATGCGATGATATTAAAGAAAAAGAAAGTTTATGACAAGATTTGAAGTATTGCTACTGGGTATGGAATTAATTGGCAGCGGCGCTTTTGCGATATCCGGTGTTATGGTCGCATATGAAAATAAAATGGATATTTTCGGTGCCATTGTCTTAGGCTGTGTGACAGCTGTAGGAGGTGGGGTTATCAGAGATCTGCTTCTGGGATTAAATCCTCCTTCTATGTTTACAGATCCTTCCTATGTATTTGTGGCGTTTGTTGTTTCATTGATTACTTTTATCCTGAAATACAGAAAGAATAAGATTATTGATGATCATCAGGAACAGACGGACAGAATGCTGAATGTTACAGATACGATAGGACTTGCGGTTTTTGCGGTTACCGGAAGCCGGACTGCAATTGCGGCAGGCTATGGCGCAAATCCGTTCCTGTGTATCTTTGTCGGTACGGTTACTGGTATTGGCGGCGGCATTTTAAGAGATATGATGGCAGGTCAGATGCCTTTGATTATGCGGGAAAAAGTATATGGTGTAGCGGCAGTTGCCGGTTCGTTTGTTTATATTTGTGCCAGAGCCGTAATGCCTGGTATGTGGGCTATCATTATCAGTCTTTGTACAACGATGATTATCCGTTATCTTGCCATTCACTATAACTGGAATCTACCAAGGTTTCATTAAGGGAGATAAGTATGTATCAGCCAGAACATGAAGTCGTATATGAACTTATGAAAGGTGCTTATGATCTGCATATGCATCCTTCCCCTGATGTAGTTGAACGTTCCTTAAATGATTATGAAGCCATGCAGATGGCAGATCAGTATGGCATGAATGGCATCTTAATTAAGAATCATCTGGATCCTACGCCTGCAAGAGCTGCATTGTTAAATGCTTCTCATCAGTTTAAGGTGAAGGCATACAGTGGTGCTGTATTAAATCATTCCATTGGCGGTCTGAATCCGGATGCGGTAAAGCTGTATCTGGATATGGGTGCTGATGTTATCTGGATGCCGACATTACATGCGGAAAATCATATTGCTTTCTATGGAAAAGGAAACTATTGTCATGATAACGGCATCCGCATCCTTGATGAAAAGGGAGAATTAAAGCCGGAGGTCTATGACATCATGGATCTTGTAAAGGCATATGATGCCGTATTAGCAACCGGACATCTATCTTTGGAAGAGTCATTGGTTTTATGTAAGGAAGCATCTAAAAGAAACATCAAAATGGTATTAACCCATTCTGAATGGACAGCTACATTTATGCCACTAGACATGCAGAAGGAACTTCTGCATACAGGTGTCATCTTTGAAAAACTGTGGTATGATGTCGGCTTAAATCAGGTAACTGCCGCATATATGGCAGATACAATGAAGGAACTTGGTTTTGAAAATTGTTTTCTTTCAACTGACCGTGGTCAGCCGGGAAAGGAGTATCCGGTAGAGGGACTCATGATGTTTATGGATGCCTTGCTGGATAATGGGATTCATGAAAAAGACATCCGGACAATGAGTCATCAGGTGCCGGAATATTTGATGAAACGATGAAAGAGGTTTTATGGATATAAGTTATCTTTTATGGCTGCAGAATATCAGAGAACTTGCAGGATCTGTATGGGAGTATATCTTTTATGGCATTACGATGCTGGGGGCTGCCGGTATCGCTCTTGCCTTAGTGATCTATCTTTGTAAAGACAAGAAGAAGGGATTCTTTATTACTGCCTGCTTTTGTCTTGGTACAGTCATGAATGGAACCATAAAGAATATATGCTGTGTGTACAGACCATGGATCAGAGACAAAAGAATCATTCCAAGTGCGCTAGCCAAACCGGGTGCTACCGGATATTCGTTTCCTTCCGGACATACCCAGACTGCCGCAACAACATATGGCAGCACTGCCTGGGTTTACCGCAGACATAAGAAGACAGCAGTTCTGCTCATTCTGCTTGTATTATTAACTGGTTTTTCCCGTAATTATCTGGGTGTTCATACTCCCCAGGATGTATTAGTTGGCTTATTAGAAGGATGCATCTGTATCTTTCTTGTGCAGAAGTTTTTTGAATGGTACCGTAAAAAAGAGAGAAGTGATTTTGTGATTGTTATGATCGGACTAGGCATTACAGCCGTCTTAATCCTGTTTACAATGTTGAAGCCTTATCCGATGACTTATGAAAATGGAAAACTGCTTGTTGATCCTGTAAGCATGCAGGCTGATTCCATGAAGTCATATGGTTTCTTCTCTGGTTTATTATGTGCCTGGGCATTAGAAAGAAAGTATGTTGGTTTTTCTACGGATCATATGACAAAGAAAAAGGCTGTTTTAAGGATTGTAATATGCGGTCTTTTAGCAGCTGTCGGCTACCTGCTTTTCGGACATTTTGCCAAGGTATTGTTCGATGAAAGACTGACATCTTTCTTTGGTGCGTTCATGGCTTTGTTCCTTTCTCTGTTTATCGGGCCAATGATTTTTACAAAAACAGAGAATAGAATGAATCCTGAAGACTGATTCTTGCAAGTGATAAAACAGCGTCCTATAATTTCTCTCGGACGATAAGAAAGCCCACAGGGGCTTTTTTAGATAAGGGGGACATATGCAGTTATTAGTACATATTACAAATCATGAAGAAACCATCACACCGATTATGGACAAGATGATGGCTGCCGGTATCCATGGTGCTTCTATTGTAGATTGCGAAGGTATGCTTGCGGCAGTGAATGCAGATTCTGATAATGCACCTTCTATTTTCGGAGGTCTGCGTCAGTTTGTGAATCCGGATCGTCCGCATAACAAGATGATTCTGGTTGTATTAAAAGATGCACAGATCCAGCAGGCAATAGATATTGTTCATGAAGTATCCGGTGATCTGAAACTGCCGAATACAGGGGTTATGTTCAGTCTGCCGGTAACACGCTGGGAAGGCGTAACGGAGAACTGATGATGGAAGTACTGTTATATCTTGGCATTGCCATGCTGGCAGGGTTATTGATGACCAGAGTAACAAAGCTTGTTCATCTGCCGAATGTTACTGCATATCTGATTGCCGGAGTTCTGATCGGACCTTGTGTATTAGGTCTGATTAATCATAAGACATTAAGCAGTCTGTCATTAATTACCAATGTTGCTTTAGGATTTATTGCTTTCTCTATTGGTGATCAGTTTAAAAAGTCTACCTTAAAGCAGATTGGAAAACCGGCATTAATCATCACGGTTCTGGAATCCGTAGGTGCTGTTGTATTAGTTGATACGGTGACACTTCTGCTTGGATTTGCGCCGGCATTATGCATTACCTTAGGAGCATTGGCTGCTTCTACAGCACCAGCCGCAACCTTAATGGTAGTCAGACAATACAAGGCTGATGGTCCGTTAACAAGAATGCTGTTACCGGTTGTTGCCGCAGATGATGCGACCGGATTGATTGCATATTCTATTTCGATTAACTTTGCCCAGGGATTTGTAAACCATACACCATTCAATGCAGTGAATACATTATTAATCCCGTTAGTACAGATTATCCTGGCATTAGTCATTGGTGCTTTGTTTGGGTTTGGTATTGCCTTAGCATGCCGTTTCTTCAAGTCTCATACAAACCGTATGTCTTTCTGCATTGCGGCAGTATTTGCGGCTACGGCTATTTCTGACAAGTATGGTTTATCATCTCTTCTGATGTGCATGGCTATTGGTGCTGTTTATGTCAATATGAGAGATGATGCTGAAAAAGTATTGAATAGTGTTGATGACTGGACATATCCATTATTCATGCTGTTCTTCGTTATCTCTGGTGCTACTTTGGATCTGACTTCATTACCAAAGGTAGGTTTAATCGGTATTGTTTATATCATTACAAGATTTGCCGGTAAGTGGATCGGTTCTTATATTGGCGCAAGCATTACGCATCAGCCGGCTGTTGTTAAGAATAACATCGGCTTTGCCTTAATGCCTCAGGCTGGTGTTGCCATTGGTATGGCTACTCTTGCCTCAACACAGCTTGGGGGCGGCTTTGGACCACAGGTATTAACAATCATCCTCTCTGCTACATTAGTTTATGAACTGATTGGACCGATTGCGACAAAGTCCGCATTAAAACGGGCTGGTGAAATTCACGCGGAATAATCATTCCGGGCATCCTTCGGGATGCCTTTTTTGGTATTACCAATAAAACCCCCAGATTGTCTGGGGGTCAGGTCAAGCTT